>CAZCKE010000044.1:0-9935 GCA_964499005.1 uncultured Tepidisphaeraceae bacterium | reverse complement strand
TGGGGCTGGGAACGCAAAGCGTTTATACCGGCAAGGTCGTCGTCTACATTCCGATGCGGGTTAAAGCCGACGCGGCGACAGGCGACACGACGATTTCCGGCACGATCTCCTGGCAGGCATGCAATGATAAAGTCTGCTTCCGCCCCGAACGCAAAAAACCGTTTTCAGTCTCAACCCAGGTTGTTCCCGCTTCCCAATCCGTGAGCTTGCAGGACCAATCGCTATTCTCCGGTTTTGATCAAAGCGTTTTTTCCAAAGGCGCGGTCCCGTCCTCTCAACCCGCGGCAGCGACGGCGACTCCTTCTTCGACGACGGTCGATTTCTTTGGCCATACATTTTCACTGGGCGCTTCCAACGTCGGATTGGCCATGGCGGTGGCCCTGGCGGTGGGGGTGCTGTTTAACCTGATGCCATGCGTGTTGCCGGTTTTGCCGCTGAAGGTGATTGGGTTTGTCGAGGCCTCCCAGCAAAGCAGGGCCCGTTGTTTTCTGCTGGGGTCCGCGTTCAGCCTGGGGGTAATTTCATTCTTTGGCGTCCTGGCCCAATTTGTCGTCGTTTCGCATTTTCTCCAATGGGGGCAACTATTCAGCTATGGATGGTTTATCTGGCTCATTGTGGTCATTCTCGTCGCGATGGCGGCGAGCATGTTCGGCTTGTTCGAGCTGATCTTGCCGAGCAAAGTGTACGAGCTGACGCCGGGACATGAATCGGTCCTGAGCAATTTTGGGTTCGGGATATTCACGGCGATCCTGTCGTCGCCCTGCGTGGCGCCGATGTTCGCCGGGACGCTGGCGTGGGCGCTGGCGCAGCCGACGGCGGTGGGAATCTCGGCGTTTTTGATGGTCGGGATCGGGATGGCGCTGCCTTATCTGATCCTGAGCGCGTTCCCGAATCTGGTGAAATGGGTGCCTCGTTCGGGGCCCTGGTCGGCGGCGTTGAAACAGACGATGGCGTTTTTCGTGCTGGCGGTGGCGGTTTATTTTGCCGCGGGCCGGCTGGTGTCGCGGCGAGAGTGCTTTTACGCGATCTTTCTTGTGGTCGCGGTCGGCATGCTCTTTCTCGTTGCTCGGACCGCGCAACTGACGCGCCGGCCTCGACCGATCTTCATCGCCTTCGTCGGCGCCGCGATCGTGATCCTGGCCGCGTTCAACATCACGCAGCGCCTGACGGGCGGCCTGGAATGGAAACCGTTTACTCCCGACGCGCTGGCGCAGGCCCGGGCAGGCGGCAAACCTGTTCTCGTCGAATTTACCGCCAACTGGTGCGGCAACTGTCTGGCTCTGGAGGCGTCGGTCTATCACGATCCCCAAACCGCCGCCGCCATCCACAATCGGGACGTCACGCTCCTGCGAGCCGACCTCACCAATGAAGACGCCCCCGGCTGGAAAATCGTCAACCAGCTTAATCCCGGCGGAGGAATTCCCCTGACGGCCATCTACGGTTCTGGGCAGTCCGACCCGGTCAAGCTGACCAGCTTGTACACCACCCAAAATTTGATTGATGCCCTGGACCGGGCTGCCCCGCGAGGATAGAGCCGACCCGGCTCAAATCTCATATCGACTCATCCGCGGCGGCGTGTTTCTTTCGCACGGCTTTGTCGGCGGCCTCGAACGCCTGGTCGGGTTTAACGCTTCCTTTGTCCATCTGATTCCAGATATTCATCAATTCCTGCCCCGCGGCGGTCAGCCCGGTCGAGGCCATGGCGTCTTTGTCGGATTGAGTCCCCAATTCGAGCAGGGTGTCGAGCCGCTGCTGGTAGACGTCCTGCGAAACGGCATCGTCCTCGATCCACTGGGCGACCTTGACCATGTCCTTGTCGGTGAGGTTCAGGCGGCCGGCGGCTTTGCCGCGCTGGTTGTTCTCCTTGATCATCCGCAGGCGGCTGACGGTCAGAAGTTCCTTGCTCCGCAGCGACATTTCCCGGGCGGCCATCACTTGTTCCTGGGTCTTGAGCTCAAAACTCTGAGCGAGAGCTTTTCGGAGTTCCGGCGTTTTCTGGGTCGCGCCTTGCTGGAAAATCTTTTGCTTGTCCGTGCCGATCTGCTCAATGCGTTTAAAAAGCTTGTCGCGTTGCTTGGTGAGAAGAATTTCCTCTTTGCGGAGCTCGGTTTGATTGAGCTCACTGAGCGTTTTCTTTCGGCCGAAGAGTTTGTCGATCAAAGCCATAAAGGATTTTCGATTTTTGAATTTTGATTTGCGATTTTAGCCGGGCTCGGCGTCAGCGCGTTGCCGCTGGGGAACGGGCGGCGGTTTCTGGGCGGTGGAGATCGGTTTGGCCGAATCAGGGGTTTTCACGGGTTCCGCGGCCGGCGGATCTTCTTTGGCGGGTTCGGCTTGTTCGTTCATGAGTTCTTCGTAGAGGGCTTGTTCCTCGGCGCTCATGCCGGTGATGGCGGCTGATCCGACGCTGTCGGCCAATTCGCTGTTGGCTTCGAGTTCGGCCAGTACTTCTTCGGCTTTTGCCGCATCGGATGCCATCTCATCGCTGTCGGGGAGGTTGGCGGTTTTGCCTTGCTGCTGTAATTCCAGGTTGTGCAGGTGTGTGCTGACGACGTTGATCTGCTGGTTCAGGACGGACAAGAGCTGCTGGCGGCGCTCGATGTCCTTGCGGAATTGGAGCAACTGGCTGGTGATGCGGCGGCGCGCGATGTCGCCGGGGGCTTCCTTGAATTCCTTGCGGAGGTCGGCCTCCTTATTTTCCAGCGTCTGCAAATCCTCATAGCCGCGGTCGCGCTGCTGACTGAGCGCGGCGCGCCGCTCGGAGAGGAAGGCGACTTTTTTGTCGATTTCGCCCTTGCGGGCAAACAATGCTTTGACGCGATCAATAATTGGCATATCGGCACCTCGGCCGGAACCGGCGCTGCCGACGGGGGCGGCGCCTTCCCTGAACAGGACCACGCGGCCGTCCAGCCGTTTGGCCGTGAGCCCCGGATTCTCTTTGGCGTAGGATTTTAACTCGGCTTCGACGAATTGCGCGGGGAGCTTGCTGCGGCCTGCCAGCGCATCGGCTGAAAGCCCGCCGGAGAGCAGTTCCACCTTGCCGGCATCGATCTGCTCGCGCAATCGCTGGCGTTTTTCGGCATCCGCCTCGGGATCGAACAGATCGCTGGTGGATTTGGTCTGCGAGGGGCCGGTGACCGTCCAACCGCCGGCTTCGTTGGGGGCGACGAGGATCACCGTGCGGCCGGTGCTTCGCTCGGCGGCTTCGCGGGCCGTCTGGGCAAAGCCCGAGGTGGACATGATCACGATGGTCTGCGGCATCTTTCCCATCGGAGGGGGGATTTCGCCCAATGTTTTTTTCAAATCTGCCGCCGTAAGCGGTGAGGGTTGCTCGCCGGCCAACAGCGCTCGCGATGGTGAAACGCACAGCACGCGCATTTGCCCCACGCGCGCTTTCAGGACCCACCATTTCTGCTGGGACAGCACGACCTCGATGCTCTTTCCCTTGGGCATCCGCGATTCCAGATCGCGGTCGGGCTTGCCCATCTCGCTCATGAGGCGTTTCAATTCCACGCCATGGTCGCTTTGCTTGACGTCCCGAATCAGGCTGACGACCGTCCTGCGGCCGCGCGTCGTGTCCAGGCGCAACCGATCGTCCGTCAGCAGCCGCTCGACGTGCGCGATGAACTGCTGCTCGTAACGCTGATGTTGGCCTGGATCGGAACTATCGCTCATCGTTATGTCCGGAAGACCCGTTTCGACGAAGCCGGAAATACAAAAACACTCCGGCCCCGACGCACCACGCCCAACCGATCACTGAAAGGATACCGTAAAAGCGGGACATTGGTTATTGGTTCCTTGTTCTTTGTTCCTTGTTATTAGAAGTTGTTTCAAAACCTCCCGCGCGGCGCACCGCCGCGCGGGAGGTTTTGAAGCAGCTTCTAATCACTGTCGTATTTCCGTTCTTCGCTTTGAACCAAGAACCAAGAACAAATAACCAGGAACATTTCTCACGCCACCGCATCCACAGATCGTGTCACTGGCGTTCCACAGCGGGGGCAAAATGCCGCTTCGGACGCGATCGCCTTGCCGCATAATTCGTTTCTGCAAACGGCGCGAAAACGGTGGGGGGTCGGGACGTCCATGGGGGGGCGATGTTCCAGAAGCATCGCGTGTACCCGCCGGGCGAGCTCGGAGCGGATGCTCAGGCTTGTGCTCATCGTGTAGTGATAATGTGCCGACCCCGCCAACGCGGCGGGAATCGCCCACCAGGCTCCCCACATGGCGCCGATGACGGCTGCGGCAACCCATAGCGGCCTCAAACCCACGCCGGCCTGGATTATCGACAGCGGCTCCTGCCCGTGGCGCGCGAGGATGGGATTGATCCGCCACAGCATGCGCTTCACATCCCCGATATGTTGTTTCACGTGCAGCCAATGCGAGACATAAGCAACTCCCAGGCAGATGGTCCAGACACGATAGAGATGGGATGGCATGGCGGGAGCCCAGGCGCTTTGCCACCAGGTGCGATGTAATTGATAGGTCGAGCGGAAGATATTCGGGAGCCAGCCCCATTGCTGGCCGGACCAGGGCAGGAAATTCATCGCCAAAACCGCGAAGATGACCAGGGGCACCAGCCAGATCGTTCCCATCGGGCCGGTGTCGCGCACAGAATTGACCAGCTTGTCAGTGTCTTTCTCGCCTCCGCGCAGCCGAAGCCATTCGACCAGATGCCAGAATTGGCGTTGCTCTGAAACCACGAAGTTGGCGAAGTGCCTGGGCCAGGAAATCAGCGGGAGCAACCCGAACGACAAGCCGCCCAGCACCAGCGATTTCAGGGGGCCCCACGGCCGCTTCTTGCCGATCGGGCGGCTCATGCTTTGCATCACCGCCTGTGCCAATTGATCCGGCACGTTCGGCGGCTCGAGCGTCCATTGTGTTGGAGTGAATGTACTCATGATGCGAACGGATCCTTATGCGGCGATGGGCCCGTTGATCCGGCCCGAGCTTTTCAGTGACGAGCCGCAGCGCCGGCAAAAATTGGCGCGGTCCGGATTGAACGCTCCGCACCGCAGCCGCGCACATTGTCGAATACCGATTTGCCGCGCCAGCGATCGGCGGCCACCCATCAAATATCCGACGCCGCGTATTCCTCCCCGGACGACCACGAACGCCAGCCAACCCGTAAACAGGACCGCGGCCAGCATCAAGGCCAGCATCACCAGCGAAAATTCAAATACAAAGCCGCCCATTATATTTCACATTTTAAAATCAGGCGGTAATCGCTTGTTCAATCAGTGTTTCACCGCAAAAAATGCAGTATCGATCGGTCCTGTCGGGAAACGCGCCGCACTTGGGGCAGCGCCGAACGCTCATCACCAATTGCACGCCGCAGTGCATGCAAAACTGGTCGGTTGATTCGATCGGTTTTCGGCACTGAGGGCACATCGTTCCCATTACTTTGGGCATCGCGGGAATTGAGGACACCGTCGGTAGAGGAGGAGGACGGAAGCCTGGCATCGTTCGAGCCGCGGGCGGCAGCGCCGCGCGAAAATCCGCCGCCGAGGCGAATCGTTTTTCCAAGCGTGCATAACTGCGCCGGAATACATCGTCCAGCCATTTGGGCACCGCCGAATTCAGATCGCTGGGCAGCTCGGTGCCCGCGGGCCGCTCTCCGGTCAGCATTTCGTAGAGCATGACGCCGCAGGCATATAAATCCATCCGTGGATCGGCCGTCGCTCCGGCGCGCTGCTCGGGGGCCATGTAATCGAGCGTACCGGCGATTTCCCGGGCTTCGGGAGATTTGAGCGATGCCGAGTAGGCGATGGACCCTATTGCCGCGTTGGCGGCCTTTCCCAATCCAAAGTCGGTGACTTTCACGACGCCTTCGACGCCAAACCCATCCCGCAGCGCCCGTTCATGGATCAGGATGTTCTCCGGCTTCACGTCCCGATGGATCACCTTCTGCTCGTGAGCGTATTGAAGGCCTGCCAGCAATTGCCGCATGATCTCGATGACATCCGGGATCGCCAGCTTGCGGTTTTGAATGAGCGGCCGCAGGCTCGTACCGGGGACATATTCCATGGTCAGATAAGGCACCGGCGCATACGGATCGAACCCGATGGCCCGCACGATGTTGGGGTGCATCAGTCCATGCACCGCTACGCCCTCGCTCTGGAGGTTGCGGAGATATTGCGGGTCGGTCGGGATCTTGATGGCGACAAACTGGTCGATCCACACATGGTGGTGGGCCTTCCAGACTTCACCGAATGCGCCAATGCCCAGCGCGTCGTCCAGAACGTACTCCCCCACACGTTGAGCGGCTTGAGGCATTTGGACCCTTCCTTACTCAGACTTTTTCCGCGATCCAGTCGCAGACTAAAAGATTATATACCCCGGAAATCAGCCCGCCGAGGAGAACAAAAGTCCACGCGGCCGACCCCGAGATTCGCCATTGGAAAAGCCATGCCAAAAGTACTGTTTCCGCCAGGGTATACCCCAGCACGAGCAGTGCCCCGGCCAGATTGCTTTCCAGCCGGGCGACGCGGCCGATGACAAAAAACGACGCCCAAGGCAGGGCCAAAACCACACCCAGCCAAAGAAGGACATGGCCGGTTCCCTGAGCGAGCATCTGCCGAGTTCGCTCGTCCATTTGCCACCAGGAGATTCCCCCGGCAACCACGGCCAGCGCGACCAGACCGGTCACGACTTTCCCCGTGATGGACTTGAGAAACTCCATGAACAGAAATTTTATCCGACTTTGCCTGATAAGGAGTTACAAAGCGCCGGGAATCCCATAAGGCAGACAGAAATGGGCGAAAGTGGCGAACAAATGGGTGAAGGGGATCGATTTTGAGCAGAGAAAGAACGCTTGAGGTTAATTAAATGCTTATAAGTTGATGCTATGGAATTGTTTAGAAATTTGCGGACGGGAAAACGGGGCGGTTTTACTATTCAATATGTGAAACTCGGTGAGATTGCTCGTTTTTGCGTTGTCGGGAATGGAGCGGGGGTCTAATCTGAAATCAATCCATCCACGGGAGGCATCATGGCGAAGAAGCGTGCCCCAAAGAAAAAAGCCAGGAAATCAACCGCTCGCAAATCGACTAAGAAAGTGGTGAAAGTCGGGAAAGCGGTGAAAGCAAAGAAGCCCAAGAAAAAATCCGCGACAAGAAAGAATGCGACAAGAAAGAAGAAGCCCACATTCGCTCGGGCGGCCACGGCGATGCCGGAGCCGGTAACGACAGAGGAAATCGTCGTCACGGAAGTGGTGGAGATCGCTCCGGTGGAGGTCGATGAAGAGGAGTTTGTCGAGGTGCCTATGGAGCCACCGGCTGCCAAGAATTGATATCAAGCGGCATAATTCTTAATCAGGCACCGAGCGATGGCCGGCGATGGCGATCGGAGGTTAGGATGGACCGTTGATGAAGGTTGGTTTAATCGTCTTGGTGTTGGGGGTGATCGGGATCTTGGCCGTGGCTCGCGCGGACGATCTGGATCGGAGTTGGCCGTTTGTGCATCCCGAGGACCGGTTTGGATCGAACGCAGTTTTGGATTTGCGCGGGATGAACGAGAAGACGGCGGGGGAGAGCGGGTTTGTACGATTGGGGGCGGATGGACAGTTCGTGCGCGGGGATGGGACGCCGATCCGGTTTTGGGCCTGTGGGAGTGGGGAATATCAGAAAGATTCCAAGGAGTTGGCGAGCCATGCAAGGTTTCTAGCGAAGATCGGGGTCAATCTGGTGCGGCTGCATACGCAGATTGCGCCGGTCGGAAAAAATCCGGAATTGACGGAGGTGAATCAGAAGGAGATTGACGGGATCTGGCGTGCCGTGGCGGCGTTTCGCAGAGAGGGGATTTATGTCGTGATCTCGCCATACTGGGCGAACGATAAACATGTGACGCGGTGGGGGATCGATGGGTACACGGGGGATGCGGATTTGTGGGGACTTCTGTTTTTTAATGAGACCCTTCAGCGCGGATACAAGGCGTGGGTGCGCGCGTTATATGAGCCGTCCAATCCATACACGGGCATTCCGTTGGCCAAGGACCCGGCGGTGGCGATCATCCAAGTGCAGAACGAAGACGGGATGTTTTTCTGGACGATGCAGGGGATGAAGCCTCACCAGAAGGCGCTGCTGGGGAGCGAATTCGCGAACTGGCTCAAGATGAAATACGGATCATTGGAGAATGCGAGCAAAGGGTGGGACGGATTTTCCGCGCGGGGCGACGATTTGGACCGTGGCATCGTGGACATCATGCTGATCTGGGAATGGACACAGGATCAGACAGGGGGCAAAGCGGCCCGGCTGGCGGACCAACTTGAATTCTTCGCCCAAACGCAGCGGAAATTTTACGCGGACATCGCGGATTACTACCACAAGGAACTGGGCTGCCAGCAGTTGATCAACGCATCGAACTGGATCACGGCGGATGGCGTTCGGCTCAATGATGTCGAGCGATACACCGATACCGCGGATGATGTGCTGGCGGTCAATCGATATTTCACGGGAGTACACGAGGGAAAAAACAATGGATGGCGCATCGATCCGGGAGATCGGTACACCAATAACCCGGGGGTGCTGAATCCGCGCGATTTGCCGACCAATCTGAAGCAGGTCGTTGGGCACCCGATCCTGGTGACGGAAAGCTCGTGGGTGAATCCGCTCGACGACCAGAGCGAGGGGCCGTTTCTGATCGCGGCATATCAATCGTTGACGGGGGTGGCGGGATACTGCTGGTTTACCGCAACGGCGGCGCAGTTCGATAACGATCCCTATTACGATTTTTTGAATATGGGCGGCCAGCATCCGTTTCGGAAATGGAGTTGCTCGACCCCTGCCCTGATGGGGAATTTTCCGGCGGCGGCGATGATGTATCGCTGCGGGTTTCTGCGGCAGGGGGATGCGGTAGTTGTGGAGCATCGATCGCTGGCGGATTTGTGGCAGCGGCGGATGCCGGCGATCGCGGAGGATAAGGGATTTGATCCGAATCGCATGGCGGGAGAAAGAGGAGAGAAAGTCAACGGCGGCGTGGTCGATCCGCTAGCGTTTCTCGTGGGGCCGGTTCGGGTGACGTATGGCGGGGACGAGAAGCCGAATGAAATCGCGGATGTTTCGAAATGGATCGATCGCGAGCACAAGATCATCACGAGCAATACAGGGCAGATTCGATTGGATTATGGCCGCGGGGTCTGCACGATCGATGCTCCGGCAGCGCAGGGGGTCAGTGGATTTCTGGGCCAAGTGGGCCCGGTCCGGCTGAGCACGATGGATGTTGATTGCCATAACGATCATGCGTCAATCCTGGCCGTGTCGATGGATGGGTTGGCGCTCGGCGAGTCGAAGCAGATTCTCGTGCAGATGGGAACGCGAGCCAGGCCGGAAGGATGGATCGAGCAAGTGGCGACTTGGACGTCGGCGGATCATAAGACGGTGAACCAGGGATTTCAGATTATCAATACGGGACATATGCCGTTTCGAATGGCCAGCGCGGATGCACGAATCACGATTCGCAATTCGATCGTCAAGACGGCGACGGTGTTGGATACTGCTGGATATCCGACGGGGAAAATTGATCTGGACTCGTCGGGAGGACAGGCGAGCTTTAAAGCGCCGGCGGATGCGATGTATGTGGTTTTGTCGCCTTAGCGTGACCGATGCCGTGTTTGTGCTTTTGGCGGCGTTTGTCTTAAACTTGTGGGCGGATGCCCCAAGGCCCGACGCAAAATAACTTATCCGGTTCCGGCACGGTGGTCGCGGCGGGGTTTCTGGGGTGGATGCTGGACGGTTTTGATGCCACCATCCTGACCTTCCTTGTTATCGATATCCAGCGCAGTTTTACGATCGACAATGCTCTTGCAGGTCTCCTCTTCACGGTCATGATGTTGACGCGCCTGATCGGAGGTATCGCTGCGGGCGCGGCTGCAGACCGCTGGGGCCGCAAGCGGCCGTTGATGATTTCTATCTTGTGGTTTTCGTTGTTCGCGTTTCTGA
>CAZCKE010000043.1:0-15524 GCA_964499005.1 uncultured Tepidisphaeraceae bacterium | reverse complement strand
CCCACCACCGCTCTCCAAGTTAAAAAATTTCGCGTTGGGCCCAAAGATCGCCTGCAGAGCCGCCGGGATATAAAACTCGATGTGATTCGCGATCCCAAACCGGCTGCGCATCGGCCCGGTCAACAATCCGATCCGCGTCGTCGCCCCGATCAGCGTGAAGGGGGGCAGCGGCATCGTGATCGTCCGCGCGTGCATTCCCGCGTCCAGCGTAATGTCCACCTTGAAATCCTCCATCGCCGGATACAGGTACTCCTCCACGATCGCCGGCAGCCGGTGAATCTCGTCGATGAACAGCACATCCCCCTTGCCCAGCTTCGTCAAAATCCCGACCAAATCCGCCCCCTTGGTCAGCGCCGGCCCATTGGTCACCTGCACGTTCGCCTTCATCTCGTTGGCGATCACATGCGCCAACGTCGTCTTCCCCAATCCCGGCGGCCCATGCAGCAGCACATGCTCCACCGGCTCCCCGCGCCCGCGCGCCGCGTCCACCGCGATCTTGAGCCGCCGGATTAGCGTCTCCTGCCCGATGTATTCCCCAAAGCTGCGCGGGCGAAGCGCGAAATTAAATCGCGCCTCCTCTTCGGAACCCCCTTCCCCCGATACGATGCGCTCACGGGCCATGCGACTGTTTTAACGATGCCCTTCAACATCACAAGGGCCGAGCCCTAACACGCGATGTCCGCCCGATCACGCCGGCGGCGGAACCGGCTGCGCTGTGGTAATTACCGGAAATCCCACGGGCGCCCCCTGCCACTGCGCGATCGGCGACGCCTTCCCGCAATCCGCGCAGCTGGTCACGGCAAATACCCGACCGCACCGGGGGCACACCCCGCCCGTCTCGAACGTATCGAATTGCGTCCCGCAATTGGAGCACGTCCAGAACATTCCCATCGGCGGCGATGCTCCGCAGGAGGGGCACGCAAAACCCGCCCGCCTGGGCATTGTTTCCCGCTCACGAAGCAAGCGGGCCATACGAATCCCGTTAAACGCCTGAAATCCCGCGAAAAGAGCAATTGCGATCAGCCAGACGTTCTGATCCCACAGCGCAAACAGGCCCAACCCTGCCGCTCCGACAATCCCAATCACCGCCGCCACCATCAGGCTCCGCGCCCGCCCCATGATAAACCAGAGCACCGCCTGCAACATCTGCCCGCCGTCCAGCGGGTAAATCGGCAATATATTGAACGCCAGCAGAACCATGTTCACATACGCCACGGACCAGAAAAAATAATGTGGATCATGAGGTAATTGGATCATCGCCAGCAGCAACGTCACCGGAACCAGCATCACATTCACCAGCGGCCCCGCCGCGATACTCCACAGCAGCGCCCCCGGGCGCGGCGGCGGGCTCACATACGCCACTCCGCCCAGCGGCCACAACATGATCCGCTCCGCCTTGCCCCCCACCGACCGGCACGCCAGCGCATGCCCAAACTCATGCAACAGCACGATCGCAAACAAGCTCAAATACTCCGCCACGTTCCACGCCGGCGACGTGTAATTCCCTTGGCGGCTCCGCAGTTCAATGACCGCGACCAAGAACCACGACCAGTGCAGGTAGACCGTGATCCCAAAAACCTTAAATAGTCGAATTGCACTTGGCATCAGATCAATGATAGGCCCCAAATCGCCTCACGCCCGCGCCGCCCGCAAATGGAACATCTCGCGAAGCAGCTCCTCCGATGTCGCTAATTTTGAATTCCCCACCACCGCCCGCTCGATCAGCCGTTCCGCCTCCGCCCGCATCACTCCCAATTGCACCGCCGCCGCGATCGCCAACTCCTGCTCCACCGGCCGTGACGCGATGCTTCTCCGCCCCTGGGCTCCGGCCATGGCGAATTCCGTCATCTTTCCCGCCAACTCCGCCACCACCTGCTCCGCCGTCCGCTTGCCGATCTCGGGCAGGCTCACCAGAAACCGCGTGTTCTTTGTCTCGATCGCCTCGGCGATCTGCCCCGCCGGCTGCACAAATGCCCGCAGCGCCCGCTTGGGCCCGATCCCCTTGACCGTGATGAACAACTCGAAGAATCGCTTGTCCTGCTCCCGCAAAAACCCAATCAGTCGAGGCGTCAATCCCCCGCGCGTCGCATCCCCCTCCAGATCAAAAATAGTGTGAAACGTGATCGACTCCCCTTCGCTCGCCTTCAGATCTCCGATATCCGCCGCCGGCACCAGAATCTCATACACCACCGCTCCGCACGCCAACTGCACCCGATCCTTGCCAACGCGCCGAAGCTCACCCGTGATCGCCGAAATCATGTCTCCGCAATATTAACGGCTCTTCAACTATTTGTCGTTCACGGTCCCACGTCGCATTGTCTCTCCAATCGCAACCCTTCCCGCATTCTTCGCTGGACGGTTGAGAGGAAGCCAAAAGAGAGTGGAGGGGGTGCGATGGAGGCGAGAGAAAAAGCTTGGCCTGCCGTGAGCTTGTCGAACGGGGCCGTATGGTTCCTCTCCCGCCTCTGTCGGTCTGCGAATTTGTATTAAAAAGGGCCTGCCTAAAACTCGCCCGGCTGCCGGGCGCTTATCCCACATTCAAATCCGCCAGATAATCCGACAACTGCTTGCGCAAATCCGCTGACTGCTTCGTCAGATCATCCTCATCCGACCGCAGCTTCTCCAGTTGCGATTCCTGGTCGTTCAACTTGGACATCAGCCGGGTGTACAGCTGCGTGTTCTGGGCGATCGTCCGCAAGGTCTGGTTGATTCGATTCTGATCCTGAACGATGGCCGTCTCCCTGGTCTTGTCATCCGCCAATTTCTCTTGCGCCTCGGCAAATTGCCGCTTCAAATCCGCCGCCTTTTCCAGCGCGGCCCGAAGATCCTTGGAGATCACCCCGTTGTGGGAGAATGCCACCACCGTATCCAAATCCCCGTCCAATAGCGCAAATCCCTCATCCTGCACCATCTGCTCCTTGACGGCAAAGCGCAGCGTCTGGCCCGGTTTCAACGACGTCCCAAACCGGTAGAGCTTATCCGTCTTCTCCACCGGGTCCGGCGTCTCCACCAGCGACCACCCATCCTGGAATGGATGTTCGATGATCAGCTTCTTGTCGTGATCCGCCTTATTTGTCGCGTCGTAATTGGTAATCATCACGTGCTTGTGCGTCATCTCCAGCACGCCCTTGACGATCTTGCCGGCCAGGATGTCGTCGCTTCCGTCCCCACTGGAGGCATCCACGCTCATCTGCAAATCGATCCCATAGCTTAGCAGCCGATCCTGCCCCGGAGGCAAATCCTCGATCTGCGCGTCCCCCGAATAGGCGTTCCCGTCAAACACCGTCAGCGGCCCCGCCAGCAGATGCTTCCCTGTCGTATTTTTCATCCGCGCCCCGTTCAACGGATTTCGCGGCATCACCGTCTGGTTATAAATGCTCAGCCGATCAATCGTCACCGGATCGGCGACAATCGGAATCATCGCGCTGCTCTGTCTGGGCAGCGTCACGCTCCCGATCGTGTATTCAAACAACTCCCCCAGCTGCGCCGCCGAGGCCTGGGCAATCACCGACCGATTAAAATCCGGCTGATCCTTCATCGCCGCCAGGGGAGCCGGCAACGCTTTACTCCGTGCGAACCCGCCGCCTCCTCCCCCAAACGGACCTGCTCCCGGCGCCGCCGACGTCGAATCAGCTGCTGCCTGTTGATTCCCTTCCTCATACACCCGCGGCGTCAAACTGCTGAACATCGGCGGCTCCACCACCGGCCGGTTTACATACAACGGCTGATACAAATCCTCGATAAAACTGATCGGCCTCCCGCTCACCAAGCTCAATTGCACGTCGTTCCAGTCGTTGTCGGTCTGATTTTCGACGATCGCCCAGCCCTGCAACTTCGCACTGTCCTTGTCCCCCAGCACCAATCGATAGCTCGTCTTCCACACCGGCGTCTCGACGACGTAACCGATCACCGCCTGGCGTTTTCCCTGCCCCTTGAAATGAATCGCCACCGGCTTCTTGTTCTGATCCCGCGCCCCCGCTACCGCCGCCAGCGCTTTGGTCAACTCATCCTGAAGCGTCGGATCGTCCAGCCGAAGATCGCGAACCTCGCTCAGATCGATCGATCGGATGCTCGCTCCGGCAAGTATGTTCAGTACCGGCACATCGTACGTTTTATTCTCTCCCGCCGGCTTAGTCCGCTTCTCCACGCCCAAAATCGTCCCCGCGGGCTGCTCTGTCGCCAGCGTCAGCGTCACTTTCGCGCCGCGAAGCTGGTTGAGCAATTGATCCAGCGTCGGGTTCCCCGTGATATCCACCTGAAAGCTTTTGAGCGTCTTCTCCAGCGGGTCCTGGCTCCCATACGTCACCGATGCGACGCTTCCACCCGAATCTTCCAGCACCAGGCTCTTGAGCATGTCATTGATCTGCGCCGTCTTGAATTGCAATTCCGTGACCGCGTCCCCGTCGATCTCCCCAACGTGCTGAAAAAATCCCACGCCGCTCGAATACAACGTGACCGCCCGGACCGGCACATCGGTCTTCGCCTCGGCTCCCGCCGGGGCCGGCGCCGCGGTCGCATCCCCTCGAGCCGTGCCGTTTAAGATCGCAAAAACGCAAAACATCAACGCCGCAAGGGTTGCTCGCATGTTGTTTCTCCTCAGCTTGTCAGATGCGCCTGCCCCCGGAAAGTTCCCGGCTCTCGCGCCCGTCTTACCGTCCCCTGGGCGGCAAAACCCCGATCGTGCCGATCCCCACTGCTTCCGTCTTCTCAATCTTCACCAGCGGCGGAACATAATTCCCCGTCGACAAAATCACCTTGAACGCCTCCTCCGGCGTCATATCCACAAACTGACATTTCTCCACCGGCACAAAAAACAACCGCCCCGTGATCGGGTTCGGGCACGACGGCACAAACACGCAATAGCACGGCTCATCCGCCTCCACCATCCGCCCGCTGCTGAACGCGAGCAGTTTCATCGTCCCGGTCTCATCCGGAATCACCACCACCCGCGAAAACGTCCCCTCCGTCCCGCCCGGCGTCAGCGCGATCTGCTTCCATCCCATGTACAACTGCCTGACCACGGGCAGCTTCATCAGAATCCGATCCAGGACGCCCAGGAAAAATTTCCCCAACAAGCTCGTCGTGATCATGCCGGTCAGATAAATCGCCCCCAGCGCGATCAGCACGCCCAGAAATGGAATATCCTTGTGAATCAGCCATTGAGTGATCACTCGCGTCTTGGAGTCGATCCACCAGATGATGAACGCCGTCACCGCCAGGGGAACAAACGCGAAAATCCCCGCGACGAAGGTCCGCCGAATATGAGACGAATTGAAAAATCGCCCGATGATTTGAATCATTCGATTGGAATTAAATCCCTCAGTTCGACTTCGCGGCCGTCAACTGTTCACGCAATTTGTCGATCGCCGCCGCGCGGCTGGCCGCCGGGGCTTTCACGTCAAAGTCCACCGGATGCCCCACCGCCGCCGACAGATGCCCCAGCGCCAATGTCCGCACCGTTTCATCATCGCTCGTCAGGCAATCGATCAGAAAATCCACATTCTTGCGAAAACTCTTGACCTGCTCATCATTCAACGGCCGGTAGGCCACTAAAAACTGATCGATCCTCCCCTTCTGCTCCGCCGATAGCGACGGGATTTCCGCCGACATCAAATACAGCGCCGCCGGCTCTCCCATTTCGACCAATTTCTTGTTCGCCTGAGCCCGCGCCGCGTAATCTTCCGCGTTCAACTGCCCTACGACCTCGTTCACCTTCGCCGCCAATGCCGGATCGGTGGTCCATCCATCCGAAAGCACCTGCCACGCCGTCTTGTCATCCACCTCACCGATCACCGACTCTTGCTTCAGCGCCCGGAAGATCGGCCGCACGTACCGGTCATAATCCTCCGGATGCTGTTTGCGGAGCTGTTCCAACGAGGGCGCGGAGTAATATTCGTTCTTTTGAGGTTCGCCATTGCCGCCGATCCCCTGAATCCTCAGCGTCGCCCCCGGCGCCGCGGGATTGATCCCCGCCGGCGTCAGCTCATTGTCCAACTGCAGCGTAACGGTTTCGCTGTGATTGAAAAATTCCGTATCGTGATTCAGCGAGATCCGTCCTCCGATGCACTGAACCTGCAGATGATCTTCGATCAGTGTCGGGTCTGAAAAATCCCAGTTCTGAAATTGAATAAATACTACTCCTTTCCCCATGCCCGGGGCCGCGGCGCCGATCATGATCGCCGCATCTCCCTTCAGATCGCTCAGCGGCACTCTCGCGTTGACGCCGGACTTTCCCGCCAGCCCGCTTTCCACTTGCAAACGCCCCTCGACCAGTTTGAGAGTCAGGACGTTGCGAATGGATTGCTGCGGCAAAGTCGGCAAATCCTTCCAATCCGCTAGGACCCGCTGCCGATCCGTAAGCTTGATCTCCCGCAATTGAGCCGCCTGCGCATCATCCCCCCGCGCCCCCAGCGGCCAGCACAATATCCACAACCCCGCCACACAGAACGCCGATAAATGTTGGCATCGCCACATACTTAACCCAATTATAGCGGACTTTTGAAACTCTAGCCCCACCGCTGCGTCCTTAATTTAGTGCTTATTATCCCCTGTCCCTCTGTACTCATGGGCAGAGGGCCAGAGTGAGAAGCGATGGGCGAGGCCATTAACGAAACCCGAAGAATATCGCATTCGCTTTTTTACCAGCGTCTGCGAGTGTAAAATTCAGCACCCCCCCCGGGAGGTCCCGATGTCGCGGATTGATCAACATATCATGACCGTCCGCAGCCGCCTTGCCCTGGCCGTCTTCTTCCAGGCTTGGGCCTGGGCCGCGTTGATCCTTGCCGGCGTCGTCTGGCTCGTCGTCATCGCCGAGCATCTACTTGATCGCTCCCTGTCCCATGAGTGGGCCCTTCTTCTGGTTTGCCTGCTCGCCTCAGCCGTTGGCGCGTTGATCTATTGCATCCTCCGCCGCCCGACTCCCCACGATGCCGCCATCGCCATCGATCGCACGCTGGGCCTCAAGGAAAAATTCAGCACCGCCCTCTACGCGCGCCCCCTGGGGGACGATCCGTTCGCCCGCGCCGCCGTTCTCGACGCCGAGCGATCGGCACAAAACGTCAGCCTCCACAAGCGATTCCCCATCCCATTGCCCAACCATGCCCTCACCGTCCTGGCTGTATTCGTTTGCGCTCTTCTGACGGCCTGGCTGATGCCGACCTTCCACCTCTTCGCCAAGCCCTCCACGCCTCCCGCTCCCAAGCCGCCCGATCCCGCCCTCAAGGCCGCCGAGAAAAAGAAACTCGACGAGCAGCTTCCCAAGATCGAGCAAGCCGCTCAGCTTCTTCCCCAGAGCAACGCGATTAAAAAAGCCCAGGACGACCTGCGCCAAGCCACCCAAACCAAGGAAGGCGACGAGCTTCGCTCCAAACGCAATACCCTCTCCGCTCTCCAGGAAACCAAAAAGGCGATGGCGGAAGAGCTCGATCGCAATGAAAAATTCCAAACCGCCCTCAATGAGCGGCAGACTCTGTCCAACCTGAGCACCGCCCAGGACGACAGCACTCCGATGGGCAAAGCCCAGAACCAGATCAAGGCCGGCGATCTCGATGCCGCCATGAACAGCATCGCCAAAGCGGTCAACGATTTCGATAAGCTCAAGCCCGAGGACCAGCAGAAAACTGCCCAACAAGCCCAGCAGCTTGCCCAGGCGCTTGCCCAAGCCGCCAGCGATCCTCACGTCCAACAGAAAATCGCCCAGCAGCTTCAGCAGATGGGCGCCTCTCAGCAACAGGCCCAGCAGATGGCCCAGACCATGCAGCAAGCCGCCAACGGCAACAAACAAGCCCAACAGCAGCTTCAGCAAATGGCCCAGCAGATGGCCCAGCAAATGAACAACGGCCAGGGCCCCACACAGCAACAACAGCAGCAGATCCAGCAGATGATGAGCAAGGCACAGTCGATGGCCAACAGCCAGGCCCAGTCCGCCGCTCTTTCTCAAGCTGCCCAGCAGTTGGCACAGTCGATGGCTCAAGCCCAAAAATCCGGCCAAGGCCAAAAATCAGGTCAAAGCCAAAAGCCCGGCCAAAATCAAAATCCTGGAAAAGGCCAGCAACCCGGTCAATCCCAGCAGCAGGCCTCCCCCGGCCAATCTCAAAGCAACCAGGCGCAGCAAGGCCAGGGGCAAGGCATGTCCCAGGCCCAGCAAAACATGCAGCAGCAAATGCAGCAGATGCAAGCGACTGCCAAGGACGCCCAGGCCATGAAAGCCGGCGCCGACGCCGCCGCTCAAGCCGCCGCTGATGCCGCCGCCGGATTGGATTCCAACTCCGGCGATTCTCAATCCGGTCAAGGCAGCTCCGATTCCAGCAAGAACGATCCCGGACCCCCTCCCCAGGGCCAGCCCCACCAGGGCCAGGGCGGAAATAAACCAGGTCCCGGCGGCGCCAAAATGGGCATCCGCGAAACACCTTACGGCGGGTTCAAACAGGAACTCGACAACTCCCCCGATAACGGCAACGGAAAAATCCTCGCCAGCCGCTACGTCAAAGCCGGCGTCGATCCCGGCGAATCCAAAGCCGGCCTCCGCGACGCCGCTGCTTCCGCCGAGCAGCAGACCCCCGACGAAATCGAACAGGACCACGTCTCCCACGACGCGCAGCAAGCCGTAAAAGATTATTTCAGCGGAATGCAGCAGGAAGGACAGTAGGCCTAAACCCATGACGAAATTGGAATGACGAATTTTAATTCGATCATTCGAAACATTGATTCGTCATTCGAATTTCGTCATTCACTGAGCATCAGTACCGATGTCCTTGCTAACCCCACTTGCCTATCTTGCCCTCGACTATTTCTCTCCATTAACCGCGCTCGCTCTCTTCGCCGGACTCGGCGGCATCATCGTCCTGCTGGGCCTGCGCTCCATGGCCGGGCTCGGCGCCGTCCGTCAATGGGTCGCCATCGGCGTCCGCCTGGCCGTTCTTCTGGTCATCATTCTGATCCTCGGTGACGTCAAATGGGTTCGCCAAAACACGGGCGTTGAGATCATGGTCGTCCGCGACATCAGCCGCTCCACCGGCCTGGTCCGCAATTTTCCCGGCAAATTCCTCCAACCCTCCGTCGACGAGTATCTCGAGTCCATTACCGGAAAAAACGCCGGGGAATCCCGCCAGACCGGCGACAAAGTCGGCGAAATCAGCTTCAACGAACGCGCCTACATCGACGCCATCCCCAGCGATCGCCTCACTCACGACGCCCGCGCCATCCGCGACGCCGGCAACGGCACGGATGCCGCCGCCGCCATTCAGCTCGGGCTGGCCTCCCTCGAAAACGACGCCATGCATCGCATCCTTCTCATCTGGGACGGCAACTCCACCGCCGGCGACCTCAGCGCCGCTCTCGCCGCCGCCTCCAGCCAGCACGTCCCCATCGACGTCATGCCCCTCCACTACAACGTCTCCCACGAAGTGATGATGGACAAATTCATCGCTCCGGTTTGGCGGCAGGAAGGACAACCCTTCACCATCGAAGTCCACGTCCTCAGCACCAACCTCGTCGACGTCACCGGAAATCTCTCCGTCACCAACAACGGCAAGCTCATGCCCCTCAAGGACGGGCAAACCACCGAGCGCATTGCCATCAAGCCCGGCAAGAACGTCGTCCGCATCGAAGTCCCTCCCCAGATTCAAGGCGCTCATATTTTCCACGCCACCATCGACGGCGTCGCCAACGTCTCCGCCACCATTCCCGGCTCCGACCCCCCCGCCAGCCAGCTCGACAATAAATCCGGCGACATCTTCACCTTCGTCCAAGGCAAGGGGCAGGTCCTGCTCGTTGACAACATGGACCCCGAGCATCAGGCCGACGACGCCCGCTTCCTCCGAGACGCCCTCAAATCCCAGCAGATCAACGTCGTCCCGATCACTCCCGACCAGTTTCCCAACGACCCCATCCAGCTCCAAACCTACGATGCCGTCATCCTCGCCAACGTCCCGCGCGGCATCGGCGGCCTCGATGAATCCCAGGAACGCATGCTCGCCAGCTACGTTCACGATTCCGGCGGCGGCCTCCTCATGATCGGCGGGCCCCAGACTTTCGGCGCCGGCGGCTGGCAGGGCTCCCGTCTCGAACAGGAGCTTCCCGTCACGATGGAAGTCCCCGCACAGCGGCAGATCCCCAAGGGCGCTCTCGTCCTCCTCATGGACCCCGCCGAAGCACCCGACGGAAATTACCTCGGCGAGCAATGCGCCATCAAAGCCGCTCAGACTCTTTCTTCCCTCGATGAAATCGGCGTCATCAGCTTCACCTGGAGCAAGGGCGGCAAATGCGAATGGGACGCTCCCCTCGCCGCCAAGGGCGACGGCAGCAAGGTCGTCACCGCCATCAAAAATTGGGAGCTGGGCGACCTCCCCAGCTTCGAGGACGCCGTCAATCTCGCCCTCGACGGCGACTCCACCAGCCCCGGGCTCATCAAGAGTGACGCCCGCAGCAAGCACATCATCATCATCACCGACGACGATCCTCAAATGCCCCTGGACCCCACCATTCAACGCTGCAAGGACAATAAGATCAGCATCTCCACCATCACCGTCTATCCCCACAATTCCGGCAACATCGCCCCCGGCACCCGCGAGGTCGCCAAGCAGACCGGCGGTAATTCCTATGGCCCCATCGAAACCAATCTCAATCAGCTCCCCCAGATCTTCATCAAGGAAGCCACCGTCGTAAAACGCAGCATCATTCATGAGGAGCCCAAGGGAATTCCCGTCATCCTTGGCGCGACCGCCAGCGAATTGGTCAAAGGCATTCCTCCCGGAGCGATGCCCCCTCTCTACGGCATGGACGTCACCGGCCGCCGCGATAATCCCCTCATCGAAGTCCCCATGGTCGCCGGCGCCAAGAACGATCCCGTCCTCGCATCCTGGCAAGCCGGGCTCGGTAAAGCCGCCGTCTACACTGGCGACTCCTTCAATCGCTGGGACGCCAATTGGGTCGGCTCCGATCTCTACGACAAATTCTGGTCCCAGCTCGTCCGCGGCGTCTCCCGCTCCCCCGTCTCCAGCGATTTCGAGCTCGACATGACTACCGACGGCGACAAGGGACACCTCACCATCCGCGCCGTCAACGAAGACAACGGCTTTAACAATTTCGTCAATTTCAGCGGCAACATCGTCAGCGGCCCCGATCTGGCCCCACAGGCGATCCGCCCTCTCCAGACCGGCCCGGGCACCTATGAGGCCGACTTCGACGCCTCCGCTCAAGGCAGCTACATTTGCTATCTCAATTATTCCACTCAGGACGGAAAGGCCGGCAACCTGATGGCCGGAACCGTCGTCAACAGCTCCCCCGAGCTTCGCGACCTCCAAAGCAATGACGCACTTCTCAAGCAAATTGCCGATCGCACCGGCGGGCGGCTCCTCTCCCCCTTTGATCCCACGGCCGCCGATCTCTTCTCCCGCGATGCTTTGGAAATCAGCAGCTCCCCCCGCTCCATCTGGGACCAGTTGATCCCCATTCTCCTAGGGCTCATCATCCTCGACGTCGCCGTCCGCCGCATCGCCTGGGACTGGGCGTCGACCAAGCGCATGGCCGCGGCCGCCGCCGACTACGTCCGCCAGTTCACCACTACTTACCGCAAGGTCGAATCCCCCCAAATGCTCGAAAGCCTCAAGCGCGTCCGGGAGGAAGTGGCCGAGCAGAAATTCAAACCCGCCGAAACACGCGTCACCGTCCCCGCCGAGGCCCGTCCCGACCCCCGCTTCAAATTCGACGCCGGCGCCGGCGTCGAAGGCGACCTTTCCTCCATCGTCGGCGGCGCCACGGACAAACCCGTCCCCCCTCCCCCCAAGAATGTCCAGCCCAAAGGCGTCCTCCCCGGCGACCATACCGGCGGCCTCCTCGAAGCCAAACGCCGCGCTCAACAAAAAATCCGCGAAAAAGAAGAAGCTCCCTAACTCCCCACCCAGCGCCGCTCGCGACTTATATTCTCGATTCGTATCCCGACATCCCAAATTTCTACCCCTCCCCTTGCAATTCCCCTAAAATGCGATCATCTAAGAGGCAAGGAGCCCCAATGCGCTATGCCTTCATTCTTTCCTTCACCGCTTCAGTTGTCCTCGTCCTCTGCCCCCTCTCCTCGCGCGCTGCGGATAATACCCGTGCAGCCACTTACATCCTGAACAAATACGGCCTGGAGATCGGCGAGGAATGCGATTATGTCGACGCCCTCGATGGCGGCTTCCTTGAAGCCACGGTTGCCGAAACCCAAACCGCCGGCCAAAATCGAAAGCATGTCTCCAACATCTCCGTTGAAGACGTTCACGCGCGGATCCGGTGCGACCAATTCGCCAAATTCCTCGCCGCTTCCCTCAACGATAATTCCAAGTTCTCCAACGGCGCGATTTACTACATCAGCAGCGACAATATTGTTCAGCAGCAGCGCAAGTTCACCCATCTCCTGCTCACCGGATTGACCATTCCCATGCTCGACGGCTCGGCCAAGAGCAACTCGGGGTTGGAGTTTCAGATCACCCTTTCCGCCGAAGGCAGCCAACTCGAGGAACCTCTCGCCGGCGCCCTGCCCCCCATCTCCGCTGAAAATCAACACAAAACAATGCAGGCCTACGCCGGCAACTTCCGCCTGACCATCCCCGGCCTCCCCACCGAGCGCGTCCGCACCATCGAGCCGATCACGATCAGCCGAAAAATCCCCACCGACCAAACCGGCGGCCAGCGCGATTACACCAAGCAGCCCATGAACTGGGAATGCTCCAATCTGGTCTTCTACGTCCACCCCGAGGATTCCACGGCGTACCTCTCCTGGGCCGAAGACTTCCTCGGCAAGGGCAATCATCTTCAGGAAAACGAAAAGAAGTTCACCCTCGAACTCCTCGGCAGAGACCTGAAAAACACCCTCTTCACCCTCAACGGCACCGGCTGCGGGCTGGTCTCCGCCAAATATGAACAGCCCATCGCCAGCAGTTCTTCGACCAATTTAGGCCTGCGCGTCGAGCTCTACGTCAACAAAATGACCCTCGAATCCAAGAACAACGCTTCGCCCGCCCCCGGCGATGACAATTCCAACAACACGAATAACAACAGCGACAACAATACCGCCAACACTCCTCCCAATCCGGGCGACAAACAGCTGCTCAGAAAAGGAACCACTCCTCCCCAAACCAACCTCAAAAAACTCCCCGGTGCCTGATCCGCGTGCTGCGGGAGATTATTCCCCTGAATTCAGCGCCTTGCGAACCATCGCCCGCACGTTTTCCGGCAATTCCAACCCCAATGCAGCCTCCCGCCCCTTCTCCGACATCTTGGCCCACGTTCTCTTCAGGATCGTGACCATCTTCCCTTCCTCCTGTCTGGGCGCAAAATCGCTCAGGTAATTCTCCATGAACACCAGGCAAGCCACATCCTCCAATGTCTGGGTCTGCGGATCTATTTTAAGATTCTGTTTTTTCAACAGGCTTTTGACGCGATCGATGATCGCCGATTCGTAACCGACCTGTTCCAGAATCTTCCCCGCTTCCTGAGCGTGAAAACCATAGAGCGCCGTCCGCCACTGGTGATACCCTGCCCGCGTCATCGGGTAGTTGCTTCGCGGAATCATCCACCGCTTTAGATGCTGCGACCGCGCCGCAAGTTTCAGTTCCTCGCTCGCCTCCGGATAAAGCCTCTCCAGCCAGCTTGTCATCCGCTGGGAATAGAGTAGCGCCTCAGGCACGCCGCTTGTCACTGTCGGGTCCTGCGCATTGGCCGCATCAAAAAGGGCGATCGACCGCTGAAATTTATCCGAAATCATGCTGACCTGCCGCTGATGAATCCAATGACCAGGAACCAACGACCAAGAACAAATAACCAGCCGCAGTTTCATCTTATACCCCACAGCGTTATGATGCGCCGCAGGAAGGAGCCGTTGTGGCAAAGCGATCGCCGTTGGCCGAGCGATTACAACAGGTGAGTGAGCGAATCGCGGGCGCCGCTGCAAAATCCAAGCGCCAGGAGTCCGAAATCACACTGGTCGCCGTCACCAAGACCGCTCCCCCCGAGCAAATCCGCGAAATCCTCCAACTGGGCGTCACCGACCTGGGCGAAAGCCGCGTCCAGATCCTCACCCAGCGCGCCGCACAGATTCACGAGTTTTATCACCGCCGTGCCCTGCTCGGCGACGGGCCCGCCCCCCAGAAACTCCGCTGGCATCTCATCGGCCATCTCCAACGCAACAAGGTCAAGGCTGTCCTCCCCTTGATCCACATGATCCACAGCATCGACAGCCTCCGCCTGGCCGAGGAACTCGATCTGGCCGCCGGCAAGCTCGAACGCCGGGTCCCTGTCCTCCTCGAGGTCAACGCCTCGGAGGAAAAGAGCAAGTTTGGCGTTGCCGTCGGCGCCGCCGTCCACCTTGCCGAGCAAATCGACTCCATGGACAACCTCCAGATGGTCGGCCTGATGACGATGGCCCCCATGGACGCCTCCGAATCCGAGGCCCGCCACGTCTTTGCCCGAACCCGCGAAATCTTCGAGGAAATGCGCTGGCACAAGATCGGCGGCGCCGGCATGAAGCACCTGAGCATGGGGATGAGCGGCGATTTCGAGCACGCCATCGCGGAGGGCGCCACCCTGATCCGCGTCGGAACCGCACTCTTCGGCGGCAAACCCCTTGAGGGGGAAGAGCATGCGGAATAAGCGATCAATGTCCAAATGAACGAATGATCGGACCTGCCAAGCGCCCGAGGATCATTCATCGTTGAAATTCCGCGATTCGAATTTAGCCGATAAAGCTATCGTACGAACGATGCCTTTGCGACCATGAGCCACATCGACTTTTTCAGCTTCTTCCGCGTGGCCCTGGAAGTGGTGGTCGGGATTTACGCTACCGTGATCACGCTTCAGTCCCTCTACGGCTGGTACATTTGGCTCAGCGGCTCGGATAAATATATCTCCCTGGTCCGCCGTTATGTCATCGTGCAGGGCCTTCGGCTGAGGTTCACGAAGTTCTGGGGGGATTTGCTGATCTGCCTGCTCCTTTGCGTGGCGATGTTTTTCATCTGGCGGGCACACGTGGTTGTAGCGCAAATTGGCGTCTGGACGGATGTGCATGGCCCAGGAATTAAAAAACTCCACTGAAACTGATGGCCGCGAGTTGGCGATCGTCCCCGCCGCCGGCACGGACCCCGCGCCCGTCAGCTCCGACGCCGGGCCGGTCGTCGGCAAAATGCCCGACCGCCAGTTGTCGCAGCTCCCCAAGGATGAATTGGCAAATCTCGCTGAGGACCTGGGGCTCGATCCCACCCAATACCGGACGCAGCAGCACCTCGTGGCGGCCGTCCACGAACGTCGACAGCTCATCGCGGCCCTGGACCGCGAAGCCATGCTCGATGTCGTCAAGTGGGGCCGCCGGCCCGTGGCCGTCAACGCGGACAAGACCCAGATTGCCCTGGAGATCGCCCGCATCAAGTCGATGAAATTCTCCGGCCTTTCCCACCGGGGGCTTCTAGTGCTCGGGCGGCTGAGAGGCCTGGAGGTTCGCGACGACCAGACCGTTGCCCGAGACGGCGTAGGCCTGGCTCACGGAGCCGCTG
>CAZCKE010000042.1:0-15540 GCA_964499005.1 uncultured Tepidisphaeraceae bacterium | reverse complement strand
TGGAAAGCATGATGGTGCTAGCCAATGGCGAGGTGATCTCGGAGAACGATCTGCCCGAACGGATCGCCCAGGGATCAGTCTGGTCGGCTTCGCCGCAGGGCGTTCCCAATGGCCTGACGCTGGAAGAACTTGAACGGCTCGCCATTGCCAAGGCCCTTGACCAATGCCATGGCAATCGGACTCATGCGGCCAATCGTTTGGGGATTTCGGTTCGGACGCTTCAGCGTAAACTAAGGCAATATGAGTTTGAGCGAAACCGAACCTCCAGTGATGATGTGCTCACCAAAGTCTAACCGACAAACACTGCGACGAAATAGCACGCCCGACGACAAATTGGCGTCACGGCAAGCTCCATAACACGCCAGAAATACCTATCCGACCTATCTGAATCTCCATTTTTTCATCTGGTACGCGACTTGCCCTCTATCGGCTGCAAGGAACTTGTTCTTGCCGCACTCTAGAAGGAGGCATGAATGTCTATCAGCATGGAAGGATTTGAATCGCATGGCCATTTCGCGGCTTACGACCCGCATGAAAACCAACCTGCTCGAATCACCGTTTTCCGAATCGAATGCCGTTGTTGTGGGTTTGAGCCGGAAGATGCGGTGGTGGCCCCGCGGATTTGCCCAAAATGTCATAGCCACTCCTGGGAACGAACCGCTCGGCCGGGCAGCATTCTCGAAAATGCCGATCGTTACGTCGCTTAGTCGCTTTGGTTGTTAAGCTCACTTACGTTTCAATTTCAATCGCTCTTCTTTGTTGGAATGGGGCCGGAATCATCCGGCCCTGTTTCTTTTTAACTCAATAGAACGGAAAGTAAGCCTGCGACATCGGTTGCCGCCACATCGGTTCCAATCATTCCCGGTCCATCCCACGCAAAGACCCCCTCGCCCGCTTCCACCAATCCATGACTTCCGTGAAGCAGTGATGAATTTTGCGAGATCCCCTTGGCGGCAGGGTCCCAGAAAAGCTCCAGGGGGTCGTATCCCGGTTTGCGATGAATGTCGACCATTCCAGCAAAGCCGGGCGCCTGCTGGCCGCTCGTCCACCAGCGATAGTCGAACCATTGACTGGGCTTGGCGAGAAGTACAATTTGGCCGGCTCGGCGGTGGGCTATTTGAGTGAGATCGCTTTGCCCCGCTATTGAAATCCCGGCGGCGTCGAATGTGTCGCGGACGAGATTGATTTGGCCCGGATCGCGAACGTAAACGTGCGCAATTTGGTGATCGACCATCGCGATTGCTTGCGAGTTTTCGAAGTCGATCAGGGCCCCGTCAGGCGTTGAGCGAGTTTGAAGTAGATCGGCGCGAGCGAGGATTTGGTTTGGGGCTATGGACGAATTCACTTCCCGCATCGCGTATTCGCTCAATAGGACCACTTTTCCGCCGCTGTTCAATATGGCCGACAGCAGGGGTTCCATGGCGCCGGCTAAATCGGCTACGGCCTTTTTCGCCTGATCCGAGTGGGGCCCAAACCGCTGCAAGTCGTAATCGAGGTGCGGAAGATAAGTCCATTGGAGCCGCGGCTGATGCTCGTTCCAAACGAACGCCCCTGCCCGTGCGATCCATTGACTCGATGCAATTCCTGCCATGGGGCCCCAATAGTTCATCAACGGAAATGTGCCGAACTGTTTGAATAAATTTGGAACTAACTCCGGCGGCTGCGACCAGCACAGGCTCGTCAATTTTCCATCAGTGCCATGATCGGGCTTGGGTGTCAGCACAATATCGGCGGCCGGTCGCGGTAAGCCGGCAAAGCCGGGCATGGAATTCTGAAAAAACAGCAGCGCGGTTTTCCATTTGCTTCGGCCTGAAGAATCCTGCCAAAATCGCGGGCATTCCAGGAATTGATTGGACTGTTCCCAGAAGCTGATCTGCCGTCGGAATGAGGCAAAGTTGCTGGCATCGACCAGGGCCTGATCTTGCGGGAATCGAAAGGTCGGCAGGCCATTGGCGATGATGCCGTGGCGTGAAGGAGACTGGCCGGTGCTCAAAGTCGCCTGCACGGAGCAGGTGACGGCGGGAAATGTCGGCGTCAATCCTGCCAGAGTTTTCCCGGCAAGCCAGCGACCTAAAGCGGAATGGGGTGGGACAGCGGCCAGCAATTCCCGGCTCATCCCCGGAACGTCAATCACGCAAACGCGATGACCCATGATTCGGCTCCCTTACAAATCGCCAACCCGGCGGCTAATCTCACGCGGCCATGATGGTAGATGTTATCCTGCTTCCGTCCCACCTGCCGGATCAATCATTGAGCGGAAAATGCGTGGTCGTGATTGACGTGGTGCGAGCGACGACGACGATCGCGGCCGCTTTCGCGGCAGGAATTCGCAGCATTCGCGCCTTTGGAGATTATGAAGAGGCCAAGGCGGCGGCCGCCGCGACGACGCCGCGACCGCTGTTGTGCGGGGAATTGAACGCCCTGCCTCCGCCGGGCGCGGATTTGGGCAACAGCCCCCGGCAATTCAAACCGGAGCATGCGGGCCGAGATGTATTTCTCTGCACGACCAATGGGACCCGCGCGATGTTAGCGGCCAAGTCGGCGTCCGTTTTGCTGGCGGGCGCTTTGGTCAATGCCTCACCTGTCGCGCAGGGTGCCGCCGATTCGCATCGGGATGTGCTGCTGCTCTGCTCGGGCAGTTCCGGCAACATCGATCTGACCGACATCTGCGGCGCCGGCGCGATCACCTCGCATCTTCTTGCAAAGGGCTATGAGCCCGCCAGCGACACGGCCCGGCTGGCGCTCCAGCTTTTTGCCGCGAATAGAAATCATCTTCTCACCGTTTTCCGCGACACCCGCGCCGGCCGCAATGTCATCCGCGCCGGTCTCGAATCCGATTTGAATTTCGCTGCTCAATTAAACACGATCGATTTAGTCGGGATCATCGATCCCAAGACGCTGCTGATCCACGCTACTGGGACAAAAGGGTGATATAGTGAATTGAGCTATGCCTCCGGACGACAACAAACCCGTCGACCGCCGCAAATTCTTCCGGCTGGGCCTGCGCGAGCTGATTGGTCCCTTGGCCTGGGCGGCGCAGCCCCTGGCCCGAATGGCCCAGGAAATCGGAAAACTCGATCAGATCGGCCAGTCGGCGGCGCCGCGCAGGATTCCTCTGGATGTGTGGCTGCGTCCGCCGGGATCGCTGGCCGAATCCAGATTTCGCGCCACGTGTAGCAAGTGCGGCGAATGCGTTCGAGTCTGCCCCGCCCAGGCGATTCAGATCGACTCCACCGGCAAAAAAGGAACCGGATTTCCGTTCATCGACGCCGATTGGGCCGCCTGCGTGGTCTGCGAAGGGCTGCAGTGCATGAGTCACTGTCCCAGCGGCGCGATCGTTCCGACCTCGATCAACGACATCGATATGGGGACCGCCGTCTGGTACGAGGAAAGCTGTGTGCGAACCAAGGGGGAATCGTGCACGAGCTGCGTGGATCATTGCCCGCTCGGCAGCGCGGCGATTGAAATCAAAAACGGGAAAGTCGCCGTGAAACCCTTGGGCTGCATCGGGTGCGGGGTCTGCCAGCGAGAATGCCCCACATCTCCCAAAAGCATCGTGGTGTTTCCCATCGCGGCCAAGACGGCGTGAATGTTCTGCCGCGATTCATGATGTCGTCGTCAAACGTTTCTCAACGATATGGCGCATGACTTCCATCGGCGGCTCCAATCCCGTCCACCATCGGAATTGCCCCGCCGCCTGCTGGACGAACATCTCGACTCCGCCGATCGTCTTCGCGCCGGCGGATTCGGCTTGTTCGAGCAATCGCGTTTTCATCGGGTTGTAGACGGTGTCGAAGACAACGGTCTTGGCCGAAAATCCCGGCTTCAAATCGCCCAGCGGATTTTCGTCCACATTCGGGTGCATGCCGACGGAGGTGGTGTTGATCCAGACATAGCAACCTGCGGCTGGAAGATCGGCCATTGGGACGGCCTGGACCTTTCCCCGGCGGCCATCGAATTCAGCGGCCAATGCTACGGCGCGGTCGTGGGTACGATTGCATACGAAAACGCTTGCCCCATAATGCGCCAAAGCGGCAACAGCCGTGCGTCCGGTCCCGCCGGCGCCGAGCACGGCAATCCGAAGTTCCGACAGCGCAGTCCGATCGATTCCCAACCAGGTTGTAATGCTGTCGAGTATCGCTGCATAGTCGGTGTTGCGGCCCTGTAGTTTCGTGCCCGATTCCGCGTGCCCGATGAGAATCGTATTCACCGCGCCGATTCGTTCAGCCAGTTCCTCAACCTCCGCGCCTTTTTCGCGAAGATATCGCAGCGCATTCTCTTTATGAGGAATCGTGATCGAGAGGCCGGACAAATCCAGCCCTCGAAAATTCACGAAGCTCTCCATGAACGCTTTGAAGCTTTCGTAGGGCGGATCGACGAGCATGGGCAGATAGACGCCGTCGTAATGGGTCGCGTCGAACGCCGCGTTATGAATCGCCGGCGACATCGAGTGCCGCACGGGTAACGCCACGACGCCGTAAACCTTCGTAGCCGGACCGATGGCGTCCCAGCGATACAGGTTTTTCATGTCCGCCATGGTGATTTGCCCCGGAGCAGTGGCCTCGGAGTCGTCGAGCGAGGCGAAAGTCAAAAAGCCGTTGAATTTCTTGGCCAGTATTCGGCTGATCAGCCCGGCCTCGCCCATACAAAGAGCGATCGTGGGCTTGGGCTGAGTCTGAAGAATCTCAAACGCCTCGATATTGTCCCGAATCGTTCGAGCAGTCCAGACCACCTTGATGATGTCGGCGCTGGACAAGTGAAGCTCGTTGACGAGATTCGTCAACCGTGCGGGCCGGCCCTGAAAATCGTGCGTGCTAATAATCCGCCGGGGACGCATTGGGGTCCCTTTGAAGTCCAAAATGGAAGGAGTTCTCCGCACGGCGGCCAATTCGACATCGACGTAGGTCGCCCCGCTGTGCACAGCAATTACCAAAAGTGTGAGCCGCTTTAGGTCGTCCAGCCTCGAAAATCCCCCCTCCCATTCGGGCCGGCATGTCGCGATGAGTGGCAGGCCGCTAGCTTGAAAGATGTTCCCCAAAATTTGCGGATCACCCAGCGGATCGATCCGCAATTCAATCATTTCCGCCCCAGCCTCGGCGGCCAAGGCAATATCGCGCCGCGCTTTCGCCAGCTCGGTTACGAAAATAGGGACACAAAGATAGGTCACTGGGAGCCGCCCGTGGTCCGACTTCAGGCAACCCCAGCATGAGCCGCAAGCCCATGCCACTGGTTGACGCCTGTGTCTCTCATGCACTGCTCGATCTGCTTTTTCGTCGCATCGCTGGCTTCCCATAGCGGCAGGCGCAACTCGCCGGTGTCCAGGCCGGCGGTCTTCATCGCATGTTTGATGCCCACCGGATTGCCATCGAGAAACATCGAGTGAATCAGCGGGAAAAGCTTCCGAAGCGACGCCGCCGCCTGATCGTATTGATTGGACAGGCATGCGGTTGTCAGTGATTTGATCTGATCGGGGATCAGGTTGGACAGAACGCTGATGACCCCCCGCCCGCCGATCGACATGATCGGCACCGTCAGCGAATCGTCCCCGCTGAGGATCGTAATGTCGCAAAGGGAAGCGATCTCTGCCGCGATGTTCAGATCCCCGGTCGCCTCTTTGATCGCGACGATATTTCGATGCCGCCGGAGCCTCGCCACCGTTTGGGGCGACATCGTCACGCCGGTGCGGCCGGGAATGTTGTACAGCACGATCGGCAGGTCGACACGATCGGCTAGTGTCATGAAATGCCGGTAGAGGCCTTCCTGCGTCGGCTTGTTGTAATAGGGGTTGACTGACAGGCAGGCCGGCGCGCCGACTTGCTTGGCGATGTGATGCAGTTCCAGGGCCTCATTGGTCGCGTTGGCGCCGGTGCCCGCGATGACCGGCACGCGTCCATTGGCGTATTGAACAGTCAGCTCGATGACCCGCGCGTGTTCCTTGACGTCGAGCGTGGGCGATTCGCCGGTAGTCCCCACGGGAACCAAACCATCAATCCCGCCGCTGATCTGAAACTCCACCTGTTCGCGCAGGCGATCTTCGTCAAGCTTGCCTTGACGAAAGGGAGTGATCATCGCCGTCAGTGCGCCTTGGATGTTCATAATAACGATTCTAGGTCAGGCCGATCATTTCTCAAAACCGCTCGCGGAGACCGCCAAATAACGGCGGACGGTCTCCGCCAGCCCAAATTCCAGCGCATCGCCTATAAGCGCGTGCCCAATCGATACTTCAAGCACGTTGGGCACCGTTCGCAGGAACGGCGAGAGATTAGTCACATTCAGATCGTGCCCCGCATTGACCCCCAATCCAAGCTCACCGGCCTGGCGCGCGGCAGCAGCAAATGGAAAAGCGGCGTGGGGATCGCCTTTGGCAAAATCCTCGGCATAAGGAGCCGTGTACAGCTCGATTCGATCGGCTCCCAGCTTAGCCGCCAATTCCAATTCCCTGGACTGGGCATCCATGAACAGGCTCACGCGGCAGCCTAAACCCTTGAGGGTTTGAATGACCGGCTTGAGCCGCTGGGCATCCCTGGACAGGCTCCAACCCTGGTCGCTGGTTTTCACATCCGGGGCATCCGGCACGAGGGTGCATTGCGTCGGCCGGACAGCCTCCACAAAGTGCATGTACTGGTGAAACGGGTTTCCCTCGATATTGAATTCGGCCCGCGGAAATCCTTTGAGCAAATCAGCGAGCTCATATACATCATCCGGACGAATATGCCGCTGATCGGGGCGGGGATGAACGGTGATGCCATGGGCACCGGCCTTGAGACAGAGCCTCGCGGCATGCACGACACTGGGGATTCCGATCGTGCGCGTGTTGCGCAGGGTCGCGACCTTATTGACGTTCACACTAAGCCTGGTCATTGGCCGGATTTTAGCAGCGAAGTTGTGCAACTTCCTCCACTAGCTCGCGCGGGCAGCCGATGTCGGCGACGATCACTTCGCCGAGAAATTCCCGCGCCTTGGGCTGGTCAAACCCAATTTTCTCCGCGACGAATGTCACGGTTCGCGCGGCTCGCACGCAGGTTTCCCCCAGCGGCAGGCCCGTATCACAATCCATTCCGCTGGGAATATCGACGGCCAAAATCGGCAGATGCAAAGCGTTGATTGCCCCGGCGATGTCGGCAAACGGCGCTCGCGGTGCTTGGGTCAACCCCGTTCCAAAGATCGCATCGATAATCAAATCTGCCTTCGACTTGGAGATCCCGGACGGCTCGGCTTTGGTCATCGGCAGCTTCATAGCCTGAGCGATCTGCCAATTGACCTGGGCGTCGCCGGAATATTTGCCCGGATCGGTCGTGAGCAGGATCGAAATATCCGCTCCCCGATTATGCAGATGACGAGCCGCGGCCAAGCCATCGCCGCCATTATTTCCCCCGCCACAGATCACCAGCACCTTAAATCTGCCTGTTTTTTCAAGTATTTCCCACGCGGCTTCAGCGGCTGCCCGCGCGGCATTTTCCATGAGGATCACGCCGGGCATGCGATACTTTTCCATGGCAATCGCATCGACACGGCGCACTTGTTCTCGCGTCAGACGGATCATTCCACGAATTGTACCCCTCGGCCCATGCGCCGCCCATGTTTTGGAGTTAGAATCACGGAATGCAAATTTTGCTGACCAACGATGATGGAATCACCGCGCCGGGCCTGGTGGCGCTCTACCGGGCGGTGGCGGATATGGGGGACGTTCACGTGGTCGCGCCGGATTCCGTTCAAAGCGCCACGAGTCACGGAATCACGCTGCACACGCCGTTGCTGACCAGCCGGGTGAGTGTCGAAGGGGTGTTCAGCGGCATTGCCGTGGACGGGCGGCCGGCGGACTGCGTTAAGCTGGCGGTCACGCAGCTTCTGACCTCCAAACCCGATCTGGTTCTCAGTGGTATCAATAGCGGCGCGAACGTCGGAATCAACGTCATTTACAGCGGCACCGTGGCGGCGGCGATCGAAGCCGCCTTCCTCGGCGTGCCGGCGATTGCGTTCTCCCTGCATCTTCGCGGGCCGCTTGAGCCCGATTATGCCCGCGCCGCCGGTCTGGCGCGCGGCGTGATCGAGCAAATCCTGGCCGGCGGGCTGGCGCCCCGCCACGTCGCCACCGTGAACATCCCCGCCCTGGACCCTAACGAAATGCCGGCGGGAATCCGAATCGTTCGACAGAGCGTTTCGACAACGGAAGACAAATACGAGCGCCGCAAAGATCCCCGGGGGCGCGATTATTTCTGGAACACCAGCGGCTTCTCCCTCGAGCAAGGCCCGGAGGAGACGGACATCGCGGCCCTGCGCGAGAAATACATCACGATCACCCCCCTGCGATTCGACTTGACCGATTACGATCTGCTTAAGAGCTGGTCGCAGCGTCAATGGAGGGTTAATTCCTGAACAAATCCAGTTGATCGATGGGCCGCCGATCGAGTCGGACGAGGGTGATCTTTTCCAGCACCCAGTTTTTTCCATATTCGGAATAATCAAGCTGGTAACTGCCGATGATGGGCTGGTTGCGCGTTCTGTTTTGCACCGTTTCCACGTCAACTGAAACGGTGATGAGCGTTTCGGTCCGATTGCTATCGAGGCTGCGAATCGATGCGCTGTGAACTCCATAGATGCTGCACAAGCGATTCGCCTGGCGAATAATTTGTTCGCGGTCACCAGCCAGGATCATTTCACGCTGTCCGGGGACGACTCCCAAGATCGTATTGGGGTCCAGAAGCGAGCGAACCTCGGCCCAGTTTCGCTTGCTATCCTCCAACGCCGCTTGAGCCGCAATGGCCAGGATGAGCCGCCGGGTACGCTTCTCCAATTTTTGCTGTTCCGTCGGGAACAATTGGCTAACCACACCCAGCAAGACCCCCACCACGAAGAGCGCAACCGCGACGCGCTGAAGGGTCTTATCCAGCCGGCGGTTCCCTGAAACAAATAGCGCGACCGCCGCCGAGACGATGATCACCGCCCCCCACCAGGGCATGTGCAGCAATAAGTCTTGGAGAGTGGACATGAAATGGCTCAACCTTTCGTCCGCGCAGGTCCGATAAAAGTCAAAGCCGACGGGTCATCCTGCGCCTCTGGTGGGCGCCGGTCGTCAGACGCTACTGGACGGCCCGTGCAATGGCAAGCAGAGACGAATGATCGCCCATAGATACCAATGATCGTCGCGCCCGACCCATCCGAACGTTTCATCCAAGCCGCCGGGACGCCGCTGGTCGCGAACTTATCCGCGCTATGGGCATCTGATCCGGTACTGGCGGATGCCATCGAATCGCTCGACGCATCTGCGATTTATCCCGTCGAAGCCTCCAAAGCGGGGCCACCGACGTTGTCTCTTCAAGCCGCGGGCGGCTCGCGCGTTTTTCTCCATAGCCGCCACCAACCTATAGACGAAGCCAACCGCCTGATCGATTCGTCAGAAATTGACGGAAAGATGGTTTTTCATGTTTTGGGCCTTGGGTTGGGATATCACCTGGAACGGCTTTTCGAGCGCGCCTCTGACGAAGCGATTTTCTGCGTCTTTGAAAACGATCTGCGGATGATCCGCACCGCGCTGGAGCATTGCGATTTATCGCGCCTGCTAAGCAGCCACCGAATTCTCTGGTTTTACAAAGGACAGAAAGCGGAGTTTTTCCAGCGATTGGCCGCTCACATCGCGCTGGTCCATCTGGGAACGGCAACGGTGACTCACGCGCCCAGCCTTCGCCTCCACGAGGCGTTTTTTCGGAATGTGCAAACCTGGCTCGGGGAGTATGCGGCCTATTGCCGCACAACGATGAACACCGTCGTGCTCAACAGCCGCCAGACCGCGCAAAATATTGCTCGGAACATTGGCTGGTACGCGGCGACGCCAGGGCTGGTTCGGCTGCATGAAAGCCGCAAAGGCCAACCGGCGGTGATCGTCTCGGCGGGACCTTCGCTTCGCAAAAATAAGCACCTGCTGCGCGGCCTCGAATCCAACGCCGTGATCATCGCCGTGCAAACGACGCTCCAGCCGCTTTTAGAAATGGGGGTCGAGCCGCATTTCGTGACTTCCCTGGATTATCACGAAATCTGCACCCGATTTTTCGAGAAGCTGCCGGCTAATTTGCGCACGGAATTGATCGCCGAGCCCAAAGCGACCCCGGCCATTTTCCAGATGATGACCGGCCCGACCACGCTGATCGGCTGCGAATTTGCCGACAGCCTCCTGCGGGAAATGAAGCTGGAAAAGCCGGGGGTTCCCAGCGGGGCCACGGTGGCGCATCTGGCCTTTTATCTGGCCGAATATCTCGGATGCGATCCGATCATTTTCGTCGGCCAGGATTTAGGGTTCAGTGATGGCCTCTGCTACACGCCGGGCACGAGCTACGAAGACGTTTGGCGTCCCGAACTCTCGCGTTTCTGCAGTTTAGAGATGAAGCAGTGGGAACAGATCGTCCGCGAGCGGCCGATCCTGCGGCAAGTTTCCGATTATCGCGGGAGGCCGATGTACACCGAGGAACGCCTGTTCGCTTATCTCCAGCAGTTTGAGCGCGATTTCGCCAGGAGTCCGGCGCGGATCATCGATGCCACCGAAGGCGGCGTGCGAAAAAACGGCACAACCATCATGCCGCTCGCCGAGGCGATTTCGCAATTCTGCTCGCGGCCCCTGCCGGCACGAATGGCTCCGCCGCCGCCGCCACGATGGGAAATGATCGAGGATTGTCGGACGAGCATTCTTCGCCGCAAGCAAGAGGCCGGACACATCGAGCGCATCAGCCGCCAGACACTGCCGCTCCTGGAAGAAATTCGCGATAACCTGATCGACCAAACTCGTGTCAATCGACTGATCATCAAAATCGATCGGTTCAAATCAGAGATGGAAGAGTTCGGCAAGACCTACGAGCAGGTGATTCAATTCACGCAGGAGAGCGAAATACAGCGATTCCGTGACGACCGCAATTTGGCTGCCGCACGTCTGAACGGCATGGATAAGCAGAAACGGCAGGTCCAGCGCGACGTCGACAACGTTCGGGCCGTGATCGCCGCTGCCGAAGATTTCCAATCATTAATGGATGATGTGGCGGAGAGACTCTCCAGTGCCGCGATTCAGGTGAGGGAGGCGGCATGAAACCGTCCAATACGATCGCCGTGCTATCCATGCTGCACGAGCCGGCGCATCGCGCCAGCAGCGCTCAGCGAATGTTTCGAGATGAGCCGGTGCTTGCCTGGACGCTTCGCCGGCTTGCCAAATCAAAACAGATTTCGCGGGTAACAATTTTGTGCTGGGCCGATCAGCAATCCGCCGTTGCCTCGATTGCCGAAAAAGCCGGCACCACTTGTTGCACTCCCGCGCCTCGCTCGGCCATGCCGCAGATCGAATCGATCGCCGCCTCACGCCGCTGGGCGGACGGCTGGCGCGGAGGGCTTCTGGCGGCATGCGAATTCGATCGCGGCTTTCACGGGGGCTGGGTCGCTCAAATTTTGCACGAGCAAAATGCCGATGCCGCCTTATTGGTCGATCCCGCCGCGGCCTTGGTCGATCCGGAACTCGTCGATGGCATCATCGCTCATGCACAATCCAACCCCGATGTGGATTTCTATTTCTCTCCGGCAGCGCCGGGCCTCAGCGGCGTATTGGTCCGCCGCCAGATGGTCGATCAACTCGCCGCCGGAGCGGCAAATCCGGGAATGCTTCTGGCATATCGGCCCGACCTGCCCCAGCGCGATCCGATTTCCACACCCGCCTGCGTGACGGTTCCAGCAGGATTGGCACGCACCACCACCCGCTTCACGCTCGATTCTCAGCGACAGATTCAGCGGATTTCCGTTGCCACGGCTGAGCTCAACGGCCAACTGATCGAAACGCCGGCCGCGCAATTGCTTCGACTTGTTTCCGAATCCTCCGCCGAAACGCCGCTGCCACGAGAACTGGTGCTGGAGCTTACGACTCGGCGCAACACGCGGCCCATTTATTTGCCCGTCTCGCATTTGAATGTCCAGCGAGGCGATATTTCCCTGGAATTGGCTAAAAAAGCCGTCGACGAGTTGGCGGCGGCAGACGATGCGAGGCTGATCCTGTCGGGCGTCGGGGATCCCCTGCTGCATCCTGATATTTTTGAGATCATCCAACACGCAAACCGCTCCGGCGTTGCTCTTGCCATCGAAACCGACTTGCTCGGCATCGACGCAGCCGCCATCGATCGTCTGGCTTCTTCCCCAATTGACATTATTTCCGTATTTGTCCCGGCGGCTTCAGCTCGCACCTATCAGGCCGTCATGGGAATCGATGCGGCGAAGCCCGTGATGGAAAACCTCTGCCGGCTCATCGAGCGCCAGCGTGCCAACAACCGGGGCGTGCCGCTGATCGTGCCGACATTCATCAAAACCAACCTGAACCTCGCGGAGATGGAGCCCTGGTACGACCACTGGCTGCGGACACTGCGGTGCGCGGTGATCAGCGGCCCGGGCGATTATGCCGGCCAGATTCCCGATTGCGGCGCCGCGCAGATGGAACCGCCCCTGCGAAAGCCCTGTTCCCGCCTGGCTTCGCGGCTGACAATCTTATCCGATGGTCGGGCTGTCTCGTGCGAGCAGGATGTGCTGGGGCATCAGAGTCTTGGAAATATCGCCCAGGATTCGATTTCATCGATCTGGAAATCCAGCGCGGCCGCCCTCCGCGCGGATCATGCGGGCGGACGCTGGAGCCGCCATCGACTCTGCGCCGGATGCCAAGACTGGCATCGGCCTTAAAAAGCGAAAGGAATCTCATGAACGTTTTAGGCGTTATTCTGGCCCGGGCCGGCAGCAAGGGACTGCGAAACAAACATCTGCTGCCGCTGAACGGCAAGCCGGTGATCGAATACACCTTCTCTCACGCGAGCGCCTCGCGAACGCTCTCCCGAATCGTCGTTTCGACGGATTGCCCGGATATCAAACAACTCGCCGGCCTGCGTCGCCTGGGCGTGATCGATCGTCCCGCCCGCCTGGCCACGGATACGGCCTCCGTGCAGGATGTGATGCTTCACGCGATGGAAACGGTCGAAGCGCAAAACGATTTTCACGCCGATGCATTGGTCGTCTTGTACGGCAATGTCCCGCTCCGCGGCGCGGGCGTCATCGACCGCGCGGTCGCCCTTCTGGGGCGCGGCAAATGCGATTCGGTGCGATCGTTCTGTCCGGTCGGCAAATGGCATCCGGCCTGGATGAGCCACCTTGATGGCGACCGTGTCGAGGCCGTCATGCCCGGCAGCATCCATCGCCGCCAGGATCTTTCGCCCCTGTACCTGCACGATGGGGCCATCGTGGCGGTGTCGCGACAGTCGATGCTCAAAGGCCGCGAAAATCCGGGCGATCCGCACGCATTTTTCGGCGCCGATCGTCGCGGCATCATCACCGAGGCAGGCGAAACCGTCGAAATCGACTCCGCCCGCGATCTTTATTTCGCTGAAGCAGTCCTGCGCGAGCAGGCGGCCCAGCGGCCTGTCTCCATCGCGAAGGTCGCATGATTCCACTTCAATTGGACAACTTCCCCCTCGCGAGCAGCGGTCCGACATTGGTCATCGCGGAGATCGGCGTCAATCACGACGGCCAGCTTGACCGCGCCATCGAACTGGTGCATTCCGCCGCGCAAGCCGGCGCAAATGCGGTGAAGCTCCAGATTTTCACCGCCGACCGATTGATGCACGCCTCGTCGGAATTCGCGGATTATCAAAAAGCTTCGACGGGAGCGGCCTCCCCCGCCGACATGCTGCGAAAATATCAACTCGGCGGCAGCGATCTGAATAAGCTCGTCGGTGAAATCCGCCGCTGCAAATTGATCCCTCTGGCGACGCCTTTTTCGCCTGAAGATGTCGAGCAAATCGAATCGCTGCATTTGCCGGCGATCAAGATTGCTTCGCCGGACTTGGTTAATTGGCCGCTGCTATACCGAGCGGCGGCGGCGAATCGTCCGCTGCTGATTTCCACCGGCGCCGCGAGCCTCAACGAAATCTCATCCACGGTCGGATGGCTGCGAGAATGGCGCGTCCGATATGCCCTGCTTCATTGCATCAGCAGCTATCCAACCCCCACCGACGCGGCCCATCTATGCTGGATCGGTGAACTGGCGGCGCGGTTCGAGGCGCCGATCGGCTACTCCGACCACACGACAGAAATAGCTGCCGGCGCACTGGCAGTCGCCGCGGGCGCGTGCATCATCGAAAAACATCTCACCCACGATTGCAACGCCCAGGGGCCCGATCATTCAGCGAGCTTTGACCCGCCCCAATTTGCCCAATACGTGCGGATGATTCGTCTGGCTGAGCAAATGCGCGGCCAGTCCGGCAAAAAAATTCTCGATATCGAGCGAGACGTGCGGACCGTCAGCCGCCAGAGCATCGTCGCCGCGCGCGACATCCATCAGGGGCAGATCATTCAGTCGGAAGATTTGACGGTCCAACGCCCAGGAACGGGCGTCCCCGCCTCAGAGCTGCCGTCTCTGGTCGGCCGGCGGGCTTCGCGATTCATCAAAGCGGGGCAACTGTTCACCCGGCAATTTCTCAGCGATGCGGCGTAAAACCATTTCTTTCGTCACCGGAAGCCGCGCCGAGTTTGGCTTGATGCGCTCGGCATTGCTCGCCATTGGGAAAAATCCAAAGCTTAATTTGCGAATCGTCGTCACCGGCATGCATCTGGATCGCGATCGCGGTCTTACCATCCGGCAAATCAAGTCCACCGGCTGGCGGATCGACGCCGTGGTCCCCTGGGAAGGCCGCGATCTGGCCAGTGCCACCGGCAGCGCGATTGCCGGATTATCCAAAGCTCTGGCATCGCTCAAGACCGACATGGTTTTGATCGTCGGCGATCGCGTTGAAGCCCTGGCCGCCGCGACGGCGGGCCATCTCTCTCAAATACTCGTCGCGCATGTCCACGGAGGCGATCGGGCTCTGGGACAAGTCGACGACGCCCTCCGTCATGCCATCACCAAACTGGCACACATCCATTTTCCGGCAACCGCCCAAAGTGCTCAGCGCCTCAAGCAACTCGGCGAAGACTCGTGGCGAATTCGGCGCGTCGGCTCTCCGGGAATCGACGGGATTGCCGCCACTGCCGCCAAACGATCGGATTTGGCCGTGAAATTTCCTTCGCTTCAGCCTCATCGATTTGCCCTGCTGCTCCTGCATCCGGCGGATGAAAATAAATCCCTCGAATTCAACCGCGCCGCGACGGTGCTCAGGGCCGTCAGCTCAGTTCCGTTTGAAAAAATCGTCGTCGTTTATCCCAACAACGACCCCGGCAGCGCCGGCATCGCGCGATGCTGGCAGACGCGACTCAAAGGAGATCGTTTCCTGGTCCATCGCGACCTGTCACGCGACCTATTTCTCGGACTCTTGCGCGATGCCGCACTTCTGGTCGGCAATAGCTCCAGCGGGATCATCGAGGCCGCAAGTTTCGGCACTCCAGTGATCGACATCGGCCTCCGCCAACTCGGACGTCAGCGAAGTGAAGATGTGCGGCATGTGCCATATGGGCAATCCCACATCGCCGCCGCCTGCTCGGCCGTCTGGAACCGCGGCAACCCCCGCCGGACCAGCCGCCGAAATCCTTACGGCGGAAATG
>CAZCKE010000041.1:7360-15583 GCA_964499005.1 uncultured Tepidisphaeraceae bacterium | reverse complement strand
GGATCATGCGCGGACGATACACACACCTGTGAACATAATCGAGACGATGAGCAAACTGCGGAACATCAGCAAAGCGCTGATGCAGGAGCTTGGTCGCGAGCCGACGATCGAGGAGATCGCCCGCAAGGCGAAGATGACCGTCGCCGAGACGCGGCGCGTTTTGAAGATCAGCCGGCATCCGATCTCGCTGGACCGCCCGGTCGGCGAATCGGAGGACAGCTACTTCGGCGATTTCATCGAGGACGAGAAGGCCGACAATCCCGTGGAATCGGCCACGCAGGAGATGCTCAAGGACAAGATCGAGCAGGTGCTCAAGACGCTGACGTACCGCGAGCTCGAGATCATCAAGCTGCGGTACGGCATCGGCGACGGGTACACCTACACGCTCGAAGAAGTGGGCCGGATATTCAAGGTCACTCGCGAGCGTGTGCGCCAGGTCGAGGCCAAGGCGATCCGGAAACTTCAGCACCCGGTGAGGGCGCGGAAGCTGGAAGGATTTTTGCCGGGCGGCGTGGTGAGGTAAAAAGACGCAATGATCGATCCGGGAGACATTCAGGAGCTACTTGAGAAGGAGCCTTTTCACCCTTTCCGCATCCGAATGTCGGATGGGCTGCATTACGACGTGATCAATCCCCACGTTGTTGTAGCGATGGAAAGTAATTTGTTCATTGCTTTCCCCAAGGATCGATGGAAGTTTCTTTCCTATCAGAACATGACCAGCGTGGAGAACCACGATGGGCGCGCGAAGCGGGTGCGAGCCTGAGCGACGTTCGTTCGTGGACCTCATCGCGCTTTTAAGATTTCCTCCAGAGCCGATAAAAGCAGCGTCACATTTCGCCGCGTGGCGGTGTGGCCCATCAGGCCGATGCGCCAGGCTTGGCCTTTGAAGACGCACAGGCCGGAGCCGATTTCGACCCCGTAATCTTCGAGCAGGTGTTTGCGGACAGAGGCGTCTTCGTGGCCATGGGGGATTTTGACCGCGTTGAGCATGGGCAGGTGATGGTCTTCGGCGCTGATGTAGGAGCAGCCGAGGCGCTCCAGGCCCTTGCGCAGAAGCGCGTGCATCTGGCGGTGTCTCGAGAAGCGGGGTTCGAGGCCTTCTTCGAGGACAATCGCAAGGGCTTCGTTGAGGGCAAAGAGCATGTTGATCGGGGCGGTGTGGTGGTAGGCACGCTCCTGGCCCCAGTAATTTTTCACCATTGAAAGGTCGAGGTACCAGCTTTGGACCTTGGTCTTGCGGGCGAGGATTTTTTCAACGGCTTTGGGGCTGAACGTGACGGGGGATAATCCGGGCGGGCAACTGAGGCATTTTTGGGTACCGGAATAGGCGGCATCGACGTTCCACGCGTCGATCTCGACGGGCGCGCCACCGAGACTCGTGACACAATCGAGAGCGAAGAGAGCGCCGTGGTCGCGGGCGGCTTTGCCGATCTGGTCGACTGGTTGATGCGCGCCGGTGCTGGTTTCGGCGTGGACGATAGCGATAAGCTTTGGCTTCACGCGGGCGATGGCTTCGATGACTTTAGATTGATCGAAGACCTGGCCCCAGGGGATTTCGATTTTTTCGACGACGGCTCCGCAGCGAGCGGCGACGTCGGTCATGCGGCCGCCGAAGACGCCGTTGACGCAGACCAGGACGTTATCGCCGGGCTCGACGAGGTTGGCGAAGAGCGTTTCCATGCCGGCCGATCCGGTGCCGCTCATGGGGAAGGTGAGTTCGTTGGAGGTGCGGAATACTTTGCGCAGGCCGTCGCGGATTTCATCCATGATTTTGAGGAAAACGGGATCGAGGTGGCCGATGGTGGGGCGGGAGAGGGCTTCGAGCACGCGCGGAGGGACGTCACTGGGTCCGGGCCCCATCAACGTGCGCTGGGGAATCTGAATCATGGCGGTCCCTCTTTCTGGATTGTTTGTGAAAGATTTTCGGAAGCTTTGCGCAAGACGCCGGCCAGGAAATCGCGGAACGATGAATTTCCACCGTTCTGATGCCACGCGGCGATCAGGCGTCGATTGGTCTGCTCGTCGACGTCCAGCGTGGATTGGGGAAAATACCAGACGGGGGCGGGTCGGCGAAAGTCGATCCAATGTTGATCGATCAAGGGCGCCGGCGGAGTGAAGCGCGGGGCGAAAAGCGTGCGTGCCGCGTTGCCGTGAAAGAAGGCCTCGCGATCGGCGGCGCCAGGGGAGAGGCCCGCATCGTCGATCCATCGGATGACGTCGTCGAAGGATTCGTTGCGCCATACACAGACGGGGTATTCGCTGCCAAAGAGGATTCGGGGCCAGCCGATCTCGCCGATCAGGTGGCGGGCCCAATCGCGGACGGCCGGCTGCGGGTAAGCGCCCTGGCGGCAGAAAATAATTAAAAATCGCGGATGGCGGAGCAGCGCCTGTGCCGGGGAGTTGGCGGAGAGTGCTTTCGCATCGGGCGCGCCGGCGAAATGGGGGGCAACAATCTGGCATTGCGGGTGCTGATTCAAAAATGCGAGCAGCGGAGGCGCCGCTTCGGTGAGGACGCGCGAGCCGACGACGAAAGGGATGCCATTCATGCGGGCCATCAGATCCAGAAGTTGCGGGTGTTCCATCAGCATGGAGTCCATGAATCGGATGCCGATGAATCCGGATCGCAATTGGGATTCGATGTTGGCGGCGATGTCCTGGATGTCGCGGCCGACGGGCATCCCGACGGAGCGGAATTGCCGGGGGAATGCGATTTGCGCGCGGGAGAGTTCGGAGAGATCGGGGCAGGTGTCGGCGGTCGCGAGGATGGATTGCTCGACATTGTATCGCTCCATGATTTGAAGCATTTCTTCAGCGGAAAGAAATCGGGGAAGCGAGACGTGGGCGTAGGCGTCGATGATCTTCATTTCTCGATGGCTATTAAATTTTTATTCCCAGGGCACTGTGCGTTTTTTGAGTTCGTCCTCGCTGATTTCCAGGCCCAGGCCCGGTTTGTCGCTGAGCCGGAAGATGCCGCGGATCGGCTGGACGGGAGTTTTGAATGCGATGTCCTGGACGCCGCCGTTGGGCTGGGGACGCTCGTTGTACTCAGCGGGATAGTGGCCGTGGGCGAGGCTCGCGACAAAATGGAGGTTAGCGGTGTGGCCGATGCTGGGCTGGGTCTGGTGGGGAACAACATCGATGCCGTGGGCCTTGGCCAGCGCGGCCATCTCGGATAAGCCCGTGAATCCGCCGGTTTTGACGATGTCGGGCTGGATCATGTCAACGCCCGCCTCGATCAGGCGGTGAATTCCCTGAAGCGTGTATTCCTGCTCGCCGGCCGAGACGGCGATGTCCAGGGCGTCGGCGACTTTGCCGGTCGCCTCGATGTGGTAGTGCTGCACGGGCTCCTCGAACCATTCGTAACCGAGCTCTTCGAGAACGCGTCCGACGCGAATCGCGCCTTGCAGGGAATAATTATTGTTCGCGTCGAAGACGAGAGGGAATTGATCGCCGACCAGCTTGCGCACGGCGCGGGCCTTGGCGATGTCGCCCGGGATGTCGAGATCGCGCGTCGTGCGATCGGCATCGAAGCGAATTTTGATCAGGGCGGGCTCGAAATTTAGCATTCCCTCGATTTTACGAAGCGTTTCGTCGAGGGATCGTTGCGCGTGATTGCCGATGCTGGCGTACCAGGGAATATCGGTGCGCCACGCGCCACCGAGAAGCTTGTAAATCGGCTGGGAGAGAATCTTGCCCTTCAAATCCCATAAGGCGATATCGACGGCGGCCATGGCGGCGGCGAGCGCGCCGTCGGGGCCGGTCTTGATCGCACGATGGTACATGCGTTCGCGGAGGACGGAGATGTCGAGCGGATCGGCGCCGATGAGGACGGAAGCAAGCGGCTTACGGATCAGCTCCAGGGCGGCGTTGCCGTCCTCCATGGGGCTAGCTTCGCCGATGCCGAATTGACCGCTGTCGGTGGTGACTCGCACCCATGCGCTGCGGCGTTTCCACGCGACATCGGCGCCCCAATGCCAATCGACATGAAATGGCTCAACCCGGGTAATCTTCATTCGCTTTCATCTCCCGCCAGGGAATTCCCGTCGAATCGATCGTGAATTTTGCGGAGATCGATTCGCGCCGAGGTATCGTCGGCGAGGTCGGCGTTCTCCGCAACTTCCCGTGCGTTTTTCATCCCGACGATGGCGCAATCAACCAGCGGGGTGCTGAGGACGAAATTGATCGCCAGGCGGGTGACGCGCTTCAGGTCGATGTCCGGGAATTCGCTGCGGAGCAATTTTTGCAGGACGCCGCTGGTGGGCGTTCGCATGGTTAATACGCCCATGCCCAGCTCTTTTGCCAGCGGAATAACGCCGCGCGGTTCGCGCTGATAATCGCAGGCGGATTGATAGACGGCGTTGTAGGCAATCTGAATGGTGTCGAATGTTCCGTTGCGGAGCAATCGTTCCAATCCACCGCTGGGGCCTTCGGCGGTGATGCCCAGAAAATGAGCCAGTTTTCGGGCGCGCATTTCCTGAGCCCAGGCGAGTAGATCGGATTGGAGGATTTGATCGGCAGCGTCGTCGTCCCAAAAGTTGCCGTGAAGCTGGAGGAGATCGACGTGATCGGCGTGAAGGCGATTGAGGCTGGCGCGGAAGGAGTCTGTGCGCTGTTGAAAATTTTGTTGGGCCATTTGAGGCGAATATTTGGTCGCGAGGGTGATGCGGTTTCGGAGATTTTCCAGCGCTTGACCGAAGAGCTGTTCGGAGCGGCCGTTGCCGTAGGAGGGGGCGGTGTCGAAGTAGGTGATGCCGCGGGTGATGGCAAGTCGGATCGCCTGAATCGCTTGCTGCTGGAAGGCGGGATCGTCGCGATTTTCAGTTCCAAGATAATTTGGGATGGCGATGGGCGCGCCGCCGAATCCCAGGGCGGAAACTTGAAGGCCGGTGCGACCGAGGGTGCGGGATTCCATGGACACATCACGGAGGGCTAAACGCCCAGCGATTGGAACACGGCATTCTTGTATTGTACGACGAATTGGAAACTACGTAAGATTGCCAGGTGTTCAGGTATGGCGTTCCGAGATAGGCTTTTTGTCTTGAGGTCGGTGAATATCTCAGCAAGTATTTCGTCGATCTGTACGATTTTGCCACCACCAACCGTTTGACGATTCTTTGTACTTACAAATGCAAAAACAGCCAGACACTCAATGATGGCCGGTAACTTGAAACCGGCGAATAGATTTGGGATACAACGGCTCCCAGATTCGAACTTATTGCGGAAACGTTTTTCGCGTTTTTCCCAACTATCTCCGTCCATTGACGACTCAATATGGACAAGGTGATTCTTGCCTGGATGAAATGCGACGATATCAAGTTCGCAATCGTAGCCGCCCGATTTCCGTTTCCCGACGAGCACGTTTCGGCGCAGAAAATAGCCATTGTATTCGTACCATTCAGCCAAAAGCTGCTCAAGGTAATTGGCCGCCATTCCTGCCCCAAAAAAGCATAGATAATTTATACAACCGCTTGAAATGGGTCTTTTACGCTGCCCGCCCGCCTTTGTCTGCCAGCACTATGCTCGACACGGCACCGAAAGTGCTGAAGAGACGAAGTCGGCCAGTAACGACATAGAACTCATCTGAACCGGGGCCCTTGGCGTCGGGATCAAATGCGATGTTCTCGGGATGCTCGATTAGTGCGCGGTCTCCACTCTCGAGAATAAGAAGGAATTTGCGAAACGGTGCTGCACGTATTAAGCGGCGGATTTCGGATCGAGTGGCTTCAATGCGTGGCACGAAAAACCTCCTGCTGACTGCACGAATTATAGCGAATTTTCCAGAAAATTCACTTTCGTTCGATCGACTTCGCTGCTCCAAAGAATTCAGATCGCATATCTGCCAGGGCGGGGAACGTCTCGCGGTATGACCGGAGGGCGGCCAAGTCGATTTCCGCGACGATGACACATTCATTGCTGCCGGCATCGGCCAGGATTGTTCCGCGCGGGTCGATGATCCGGCTTCGGCCGGAATACGCGAGATTGGGATCGGCGCCGCAACGGTTGACGGCGGCGACGAAGCATTGGTTTTCGATGGCGCGGGCTTGAAGAAGGGCCAGCCAATGCGATTCCCGCGCCTGGGGCCAATTGGCGATGACGGCGAAGATTTCCGCGCCGTCGCGCGTCGCGAGGCGAAAGACCTCCGGGAATCGGAGGTCGTAGCAGATGAAAGGGGAGACGGATGAGCCGGACCAGGGAAATCGGGCGATGCGGTCGCCGCCGGAGTAGTGTTTGCTTTCCTCGCCGAAGCTGAAGGGATGAATTTTCATGTACTCGACGGTGAGTTTCCCGTCGGGATCGAAGGCGGCCAGGTCGTTGCGTCCTTTGCCGTCGTTTCCTTTGCATACGAAACCGCCGAGGAGATAGACCCCGATTTGGGCGGCGGATTGGGAGAGGAATTGCAGTGTCGGGCCGTTGGCGGCATCTTCGGCGATCTTGGCCACATTCATCGAAAATCCCGTGGCAAACATCTCGGGCAAGAGGACCAGCGAATCACGCTGTGGTTTGGCCTGGGCCAGCAGCTCGCGGACTTTCCGATAGTTGGCGGGCTTATCTTCCCAGGCGATGTCGAATTGGCAGCAATAGATTTTCATGCGGCGGATATCCCCTGCTTGCCGACGAGCTGGTTGATGCCTCGCACGAATCGCGAGATTCCCTCGACGACGGTCGCTTTCTCGAGTGCGCCGTAGGATATCCGCAAATAGCAGCCGCCTGTGATGCCAAATGTATTTCCCGGGATCATGGCGACACGGAAATCGCGCACCAGCGCGGCGATCAGGTCCATGTCGGAAGATTGCGTGTGCACGCGCGCGAGAAAATACATCGCGCCTTGGGCCGGGGGCATGGTCACCAGCGAGGCGAGCTGATTCAGGTGATCGAGGACTAATTGGCGAACCTCGGCGAGTTCGGCAACTTTCCGGCGGCAATAATCCGATCCGCCGCGGAGGACGTGCAGGGCCGCGTATTGGCTGATGACTGGCGGGCAGATCAGATTGGTGTCCTGAATTTTCTGAATCGCCGGCAGCAGGTCATGCGGGATTACCATGTAGCCGATTCGCCACGAGGCAAACCCATAGGATTTGGAGAGGGAAAAGAGGGAAATCGTGTGAGCGGCGGCGCTAGGAATAGAGCCGGGCGAAAAGTGGGAGGCCTGATCGTAGATGAAATGTTCGTACGCCTCGTCGTGAATGTGGTAGATGCCGCGCTGGGCGCAGAGCGCATTGATCTGGCGAAGGGTTTGCTCGGGGTAAACCGCGCCGGTGGGATTGTTGGGAGAGATCGTGACAACGGCGCGCGTGCGCGGGGTGATGGCTGCGGCGATGGCCGGCACGTTTGGCTGGAAATTTTGATCGGTGGGGACCGCGATCGGCACGGCCGAAACCATTCGCACGGCCATTTCATGATTGAAATAAAACGGCGATAGAAGGATGACCTCATCGCCGGGGTCGCAGATCGCGAACATGGCGTTGAGAAATCCCATGTTGCCCCCGGCGGTGACGACGACGCGGGAGGCCGGATGAACGTCGATGCGGTTTTCGCGTTTGAGCTTTTCTTGGATGGTTTCGATGAGGGGAGCGATGCCCACGACGGGGCCATAGAGATGAACCGCGGCAGTGCGGTGAAATTCGGCAATACCCTCGGCGACACAGGGTGGCGGAGGATAATGCACGACTCCCTGGCCCAGGGAGATGGTCCCCGGATATCGGCCGATCAGCTCGCGCACGATGGGAATGATCGGAGATTGAATGGCCAGCATTCGTTCTGACATGTGCAATTGCCCTGAAGCGAGCCCGTCAAGCGGCCCAAGCGGGCAATGCTACCGCGCCGGGGCCGCGACGGCGAAGCAATCGAGGCTACGGCAATTTAGGGTTTCGCCAGCACGATGGTCCATCCCTGGGCGCCGGTCGCGCCTTGCTTTCGGAGCATGACCGGGGTGGCAGAGACCTCCCTGAGCTTGCTGTTCGCGGCCTGCGTCCGGATGTAACTCATGGAATGTGCGAAACGCATCTGCGGCTGTAAGAAGAAGCCGTCGCCCGGGTGATCCTCGATCGTGAAGGCGAAAAATCCTCCCTCGCGCAAAGCGTTCGCAACGGCCGGCATCAGGGTGCCCAAGTCCCCGACATAGATCAAAACATCTCCCGCGAGGATCAGATCATATCGTGCCGATTCCGTCTCGAGGGCGGTCATCAGCTCGCCATGGATCAACTGGTCGTACACGCGCCGGCG
>CAZCKE010000041.1:0-7350 GCA_964499005.1 uncultured Tepidisphaeraceae bacterium | reverse complement strand
CTGCCCGACCATCCGTCGGACGCCGGCCGCCCGGTCGGGCAGGCAGGCCACCCAGGTCGGGCTGGTGAACGCCAGCCACAACGAGTTGCGCTGGTCGAAGGCCAGCCCGTCGAGGTCGCCGAGGAGCTCGGTGTAGGCGCGGTTGTAGGCGAGCAGGTCGAACCGGCCGTTGGTGACGGCGGCGGGGTAGGGGTGCAGCTTGTCCATGATCGCCCGGACCCCGTCGGACACGGGCCGGGGGGCGAAGGATTCGATAATGGCCGGGGAAAGATCGAAGCCGACGGGCCATCGGGCCATGGGCCGGAATTGCGCGCCGCACAATCCCGTGCCGCATCCTAAATCCAACACGTCCAATTCTCGACGGGCCGTTGCTCGTTCGACGGCTTCGCGCAATTGCTCGGGGCCGCGGTAATTTAATTGATCGACCAGATGCCGCTCGAATCGCGGCGCATAGCCGTCGAACAAATCCTGGATGTGCTGCATCGGCGCGGAGGTGACTGAGCCGTCGCCGCTGAGCGCGGCGAGCTTGAACCGCCACTTGGGAGAATCCGGTTTTAGTCGAATCGCCTCTGCATATGCTTCACAGGCTTCTTCGCGGCGTCCTAATTCGGCGAGCATGTGGCCCAGATAAGAATGGGCCTTGGCGTTGGCGGGCTCGGCCTGCACCGCGCGGCGAAAGCAAGCAATGGAATCCTCGATCTTGCCTTGAAGGGCGAAAATCTTTCCCATGCTCTGGTGGGCGGCGACATGGCCAGGCGAGAGCCGCACGGTCGTCGAGTACTCGGCGAGCGCGTCGTCCAATCTTCCCTGATCCCAAAAAATATTTCCCAGGCTGTTGTATGAATCGGGCCAGTCGGGCTTGAGATCGATCGCTTTGCGTATCGCGTGAATGGCTTCGGTGAATTTCCCCTGATCGTGCAGGGCCCGGCCGAGATTTAAATGGCCTGTCACGGAATCGGGCGCGAGCTGAACCGCTTTGGCATAAGCCCGAGAGGCTTGGTCGGATTTGCCCTGATCTCTCAACGCATTGCCCAGTGCGCCGTGCGCTTCGGGCCAATCATGCCGAAGCCCGATGGCTTGCCGATACGCGGCAACCGCCTCGTCGAGTTTGCCGGCGCTGCGCAAGGCATCGCCCAGATTGTGATGGGATTCCGCTTTGGTGTCGTCGATCGCGATCGATCGGCGGATGAGGTTCACCGCTTCATCGAATCGGCCTTCCTGCCGCGCCGCGACTCCCAGGAGCCGCAAGGCATCGGGGTGATTTGGCTCCTCCAAGAGAATCTGGCGATAAATCTCGCTGGCTTGTGTCGTGTTGCGCGCCTGATGGAGCTTCAGGGCCCTGGACATCGCTTCCTGGACGTTGACTTGTGACATTCAGGCCGCCTCTGAAATTCGCTCCCGCGCGAAGTTGAATATATCTTGTATCATGCTCGGGTTCGCAAATGGGTCAAACGAGGGCGGTTTCTTGGCACCGGTTATTGAACTGCAAGATTTGAGTGTGCGGTTTGGCCGGCGCGAGATTCTAAAAAATCTCCGCGTCTCGCTATCGGGCCGCACGATCGGCCTGCTGGGGCCCAACGGCGCGGGGAAATCGACCTTGATCCAAACGCTTCTGGGATTTTGCCCCATCAGTGGCGGCGGGGCTCGGATTTTCGGACATGACGTCGGCAGTCACATGCGGCATATCCGCTCGCTCGTCGGGTATATGCCGGAGAATGACGCGTTCATCGCCAACATGTCCGCCGTGTCGTTTGTGCGAATGATGGGGGAGCTTGCCGGGTTGCCGGAGGAAGCGGCCTTGGAGCGGGCGCATGAAGTGCTCTTTTATGTCGGCTTGGGCGAAGCTCGGTATCGCCAATTGGGAACGTACTCGCTGGGCATGAAGCAACTGGCCAAGCTCGCGCAGGCGATCGTCCATGGCCCTCGGTTGCTTATCCTGGATGAGCCGACCAATGGGCTGGATCCTCCTGCACGGCAGCGGATGATCCGCCTGGTCCGCGAGATGCGCGATTCGGGCGAAATGCACCTGGTGCTCTGTTCACATTTGCTTCGCGATGTTGAGGAGACCTGCGAGGAGGTTCTAATCCTCAAGCAGGGGCAGGTGGTTCATTATTCCAATCTCGAATCCGAGCGGGCCGCCAACAAGCGGTTTGTGGAAATCGAAACCTCGGGTAACAACGTCGGGTTTGCCGAAGCGCTGGCTGGGGTCGGCTGCGAATGTTCGGCGGTCGGCGCGAGCCGGTTCAGAATGGTTTTGCCTGAGGGATTTGAGGTTCGGGAGATTTATCGCGTCGCATCGCAGCGCGATGTGCTGTTGCGGCGGCTCAGCTTCAAACGCGACACGCTCGAAGACATCTTTTTGAAAGCGATGGAAGCCTGATATGGCGGTCTATAAGCGAACATACAAGGGTTACACCGGCGGCATCACGCCCGCGTGGTCGCGGTTTCTGATCCTCACCCGCTACAGCTATGCGCGGCTTTTTCAATCCAGATTTCTCGTCCTCTTTCTGGCGGTATGCCTGTTCTATCCCATCGGATGCGTGGCGTTCATCTACCTGTCGCACAATCTCACGTTCCTGGCGATGTTTAACATTCAGGCCAGCCAGTTGCTCGCGATCGACGGGCGATTTTTTTACAACTTCAGCATCGTCCAGGGCGCCTTTTCCTATTTGCTGACGGCGCTGGTGGGCCCCACGCTGATTTCACCGGACCTGACCAACGGAGCGATGCCGCTCTATTTTTGCAGGCCCCTGTCTCGCACGGGATATGTGGCCGGGAAGATGACCGTGCTGATGGCGCTGCTTTCGCTGATCACGTGGATCCCCGGCCTGCTGCTCTGGATCATTCAATGGAGCGTGGCGGGACTTCCGTGGGCCAAGGCGAATTTGTGGATGGCCGGCTCGATCGTCCTGGGGCTGTTAATCTGGATCACGGTGCTGTCGCTCATCGGGTTGGCCCTTTCGGCATGGGTGAAATGGAAAATCGCGGCGGGGGCGCTCGTGCTGGGGGTCTTTTTCGCCGGCGCGGGGTTTGGCGCGGCAATTAACAACGTTATGCGCACCAGCTATGGCGCGCTGATCGATCTCACGCAGGTGGTTCACACCATTTGGGCCGATCTGCTCCGCTATGACTCGGGATCGGAGATGCCGATCAGCCAGGCGTGGAGCGTGCTCATCGCCACCTGTGTCATCTGTCTGTTGCTGCTGGCCCGGCGCGTGCGCGCTTTCGAGGTGGTCAAGTGAGCGGCGGGCAGATCATTTTCGAAAACGTCTCGCGATTCTACGGCGAGGTGCTGGGAGTCAATCGCGTCACGCTCTCGATTCCGCCGGGAATTACGAGCCTGGTCGGCCCCAACGGATCGGGAAAGACCACCCTCATGAATCTCATGAGTGGATTGGTCCGTCCCACTCGGGGCGCCATTCGGGTACTGGATATTCCGCCGACCGATCCGCGGCGCCTCTTTCGCATTCTGGGTTACTCGACGCAATTTGATTCATTCCCCAGGGGGCTCAGTGGATACGAATTCATCCATTCGTTCCTTCGATTCTTCGGCTATTCCGCGGCGGAGTGCAGGCGGCGTGCCGCGGGTGCAATTGAGAGCGTCGGCCTGGATGAGGCGGCGCAGCGCCAGATTGCCGGATACAGCAAAGGAATGCGGCAGCGGATCAAGCTCGCCGGAGCGATCGCGCATGATCCACAGGTTTTGGTCCTCGATGAGCCGCTGAACGGCCTGGACCCGTTGATTCGCGCCGAGACGATCGCGCTGTTCCGCCGGCTTGCCGGCGAGGGGCGTCACGTCATTGTCTCGAGTCATGTCCTTCATGAAGTGGACATGATCTCCGATCAGGTGATCCTGCTGAGCAACGGCTACGTGGTGGCCGAAGGGCAGATTCACGGCGTTCGCAATGAAATCCAGGAGCATCCGATGCAGGTCTTGATTCGCTGCGACAAGCCCAGCGCGCTGGCTTCCAAGGTCTTTGCCGAGGACCATGTCGTGGAAGCCAGGCTGCTGGCCGATGGCGGCGGCGTGCTGGTCAAGACGCGGGATGCCGACCGTTTTTACCGGATGATCAACCGCATTGCCCTGAACGATGTCGCAATTGAGGGCATCATCCCCGCCGACGATGACGTCAATTCCGTTTACGAATATCTCATCGGCGGCGAAGACGCGCATAAGCAATGAAATCGTTCTCGCAAATTCTCGCGGTGATCCGGCTGGAGATGAAGAAGACGTTCTTCGCCCGGCGGGGGTTGTGGATTTATCTGTTGGCGGTCGCGCCGATCCTTCTCTTTTTCGGCCATTCGATTATCGCGCCCCGCCAACAGGCGCGGCTGGCGCAAATCGCCGCGCGGCATCCGGTCTCGGCCCAGGCCCTGCAATCCGTCGAAGTCGGGCTCAGCCAGGACCAGGTCGTCCAGCAATTGGGCCAGCCTTATTCGAAGCAGACCTTCCGCCGCGGCGGCGGGCGCCGCGTTTTTGTCCGTGACATCTATAAATACACCGATGGAAAGCGCGACTACACGTTGCGATTCGTCGACGGGCAATTGGCACAGATCAACCACACCGAGCCTGAATCCATCGCGGAGGATTCCCTGATCTTCGCCACGATTTTTCAGTTTTATTATCTTCGCTTGGCGATTTTCTTCGGGTGCGTCGGGATTTTCATGAACCTGATCCGCGGGGAGTTGATCGACAAGAGCCTGCACTTTTATCTGCTGACGCCGATGCGGCGGGAGGTGCTGCTGATCGGCAAATTCCTCGCCGGTTTGATCGCGGCAGTCGTCATTTTCACCCTGAGCACCGGTTTACAACTGCTGGCGATGCTTTATCAATTTCGGGGTCCCGCCATGAGCCAGTTCCTGCAGGGCCCGGGCGGAGGACAGATCGCCGGCTATCTGGGCGTCACGGCCTTGGCGTGTGCCGGCTATGGGAGCATTTTCCTGGCGGCGGGGCTGATCTTTCGTAATCCGATCGTTCCTGCGGCCATCGCGCTGTTCTGGGAAAGCGCCAACCTGTTTCTTCCTCCAACCCTCAAGCAACTGACGCTTATTTTTTATCTGCAATCCCTTTGCCCGGTGGTGGCTCCGCCCGATGGGAATATGCCGCTCCCGCTGACGCTACTGATCGCCGTGGCCAAGCCGGCGACGATCCCGGTTGCCGTTGGCGGTATCCTTGGTTTGGTCGTGATATTGCTGGTCCTCTCCTGCCTTCGAGCCCGCAAACTGGAGATCAATTACAGCACGGATCAATGAAAGCTGTGCCGTCTCTGTTGCTTTCTATTTCCCTCCCCTGGTACTCCGGGGGAGGGTCAGGGTGGGGGTTTCTTCATTTCCAGGTGGCGCAAAATTTCTTCAGCCACCACATCTGAATGCTTCAAAACATCGTTATCCCAAAATCGCAGCACGTGCACTCCAAACTCGCTGAGCTTCAGAGTTCGTCTCTGGTCATAGTCCGCTTGATCGGCATCATTATGTTGCCCGCCATCCAACTCAACCGCCAATCGACGAGCCGAACAATAAAAATCCACGATGTATCCGCCGATGCGATGTTGTCGGCGAAATCTGTAGCCTGCCAAGCTCTTGAATCGAAGCAACTGCCAAAGTTTTTCTTCCGCGTCGGTTGGCTGCTGGCGCATCGCACGAGCGAATTTCAATCGACGCCTATCATCATCGTGGCGTGAAACTTGCATGCCAGTTATGGTGTCCAGCGAGGTTCGTTCAATCAAGCCCCCACCCAGCCCTCCCCCGGAGTACCAAGGGAGGGAAAATCTTGCAGAAATCGTCACGGTTTTTTTGCGATACCAAGGAAGAAAAAAGACGGGTGCAGCCTCGCAGGCCGAAACATTTCATTGCGAACCGACGCCATGGGTGCGCATCTGGATTGTGTAAATTTCATGATTGGCCGCGAGGAAGAGCGTGTGGCCGTCTTTGCCGCCGAAGCAGACGTTGCCGCAGCGCCCCGGAAACTGATAAACCTGAGTCCCATTTTTGTCGAAGACGCGCATCGCCGGGCCGGTGATGTAGATGTACCCTTCGTTGTCGATGGTCATGCCGTCGGAGCCGACGTTGCAGAAGACTTTTTTATCGCTCAACGAGCCATCGGCGTTGATGGTGTAGGACCAGGTCTTTCCACCGCGACTGATATCGGCGACGAACAGCGTTTTGCCGTCGGCGGTGCCGATGATTCCGTTGGGGGTTTTCAAATCGGTCACAACCGGCGTCAGCGTCTTATGATCTGGGCTGAGGAAAAAGACATAATTGCCGTCCATCTGCGATTTGGCCGTTCGGTGTTTCCACCAGCTTCGAGGATAGAGCGGATCGGTCAGGTACATGCCGCCGTCGGGTCGAATCCACACGTCATTGGGGCCGTTGAGGTACTTGCCTCTGTAATCCTTGAGCAGGACCGTGACGCTCTTATCCGGCGCGATCGACCACAATTCATTTTTTTCGTCCGCGCAGGCAATCAGGTTTCCGGCAGCATCGAAGCACATCCCGTTGGCATACCCGCTGGGATGCATGAATTGGCTGACGCTGCCATCGGCGGCGCTCCATTTCATGATCCGGTCATTGGGCTGATCGACGAAAAAGACGTTTCCCTGCGCGTCGGAGCAGCAGCCCTCGGTCCACGAATAGCCGTCGCCGACCTTCACGGGCTTGGCATCGGGAGCGAGCGGACTTTGCGGCTGTGTCGTTGGAGCGTCAGCTCGTGTGATGGATGTCGATCCCATACATACAATCCATGTAAATGATGACAAACAAATCCAAAAGACCAGTGGATTTTTGATCATACCGGAGGACCCCGCATAAAGGAGTGAAATCTAACCCGGAAACGGAATTCGTTTCCAAAAACAAGAAGATTAAGGAAACGGCTGCGATGATCGCGAAGGCGTTCGAAGGTTCGCCCGTTGGCGCCGACCCAATGACCGTGAAAGCCGAAGGGAAAACCGTCGGCGACATCGTGGAGGAAACGATCGCCCTGTTCCGCGAGAACACCGTGGTGAGCAAGGCTCTGCACCTGAACTCGGACGGGTTCATCGCGAGCTACGTCCACTTCACAGGGGACAAGGGTTCGGTCGTCGAGCTTTCGCAGGCTTTCGACGGCTCCGACGAAGTTGGCAGAACGCTGGCAGTGCAGGTGGTTACCCTGCCCCCCACCTATGTCAACGTCACCGACGTCGATCCGAAGTTCCTAGAGGAGCAGATCGAGACGCAGACCAAGCGAGCCATCGAAGAGGGCAAGCCTGAAAACATCCCCCGAAAGCTCGCCCAGGGGCGCGTCAAACAGGAAATCCCCCCCAACCACCGGTTCCAAAAAAAACCCCCTTATAAAGCATCGCTCAAAACTTGCCG
>CAZCKE010000040.1:0-15625 GCA_964499005.1 uncultured Tepidisphaeraceae bacterium | reverse complement strand
CCGAAGGAAGTGACCCGGCGGAAAGGGTTGTGGTATCAGGACCGGGGGAAGAAAAAAATGACAAGGCCACGCTTGATCGGCTGATCGATCTTCTGAAGACCAAAATGATTTCCCAGCAGAGCTATGACGATGCCGAGGCGACTTATCTGAAAGCCGCGGCTAATGCGCAGTCGCAGCAAGCCGCTTACGATCTGATGCGATTGGGGCCGCGCAAGGAAGAAATCGACATCCAGCGGGCCCAGGTCGAGCAATGGCAGGGCCTTCTGGACTTGATGAAGCTGAATCTGGACTACACCGTCATCCGGGCGCCGATTGACGGCACGATCCTCGATCGCAACGTCGAAGTGGGGGAATTCGTCACCACGGGATTCGTCGGCGAGGGAGGGGCCAAAGGGTACGTCGTCTCGCTGGCTGATCTGGGTGATCTGCGGGTCGAGTTGGACATCAGCCAAAACGATTTCAATAAAATTAATCCGGCGCAGCAGTGCACGGTGACCACGGATGCTTATCCGGACCGCAAATACGATGGGTTGGTCGACCAGATCTCGCCGGAAGCCAACAGGCAAAAAGCGACCGTGCTGGTGAAAGTGAAAATCCTTCATCCCGATCATCTGCTGCGACCGGACATGAACGCGACGGTGGCGTTTCATCACGCTACGGTGCCGCAGGGCCCGGCCAGCGAGCCGGCGGCGGTGATCATGATTCCGGCTTCATCGCTTCGTAATGGAAAAGTATTTGTGCTGGAGGATGGGAAAGCCGTCGAGCGGGCCGTGCAAGCGGGGCGGAATTCCTCGAATGGAATCATCGTGACAAGCGGGCTTTCCGCGGGGGATACTTTGATCGTCAATCCGCCGCCTGAAGTTCGATCGGGCGTGGCCGTGCGGGCGGCGGGGGAGTCAACGGGTCAATGAGCGAACCGATTATCGAATGCCAGAAACTCTCCAAGCGATTCCGTCGCGGTCAGACGGAGGTTGTCGCGTTGGACGAGGTCGACGTCACGTTTCACCGCGGCGAATTCCACGCGCTGATGGGACCCTCGGGGTCGGGCAAGTCGACGCTGCTGCACCTCATCGCCGGGATCGATCGTCCCACGAGCGGGAAATTGACCGTGCTGGGCGAGGATCCCGCCAAGCTCAGTGAGCGGGGGCTCGCCCGTTGGCGCAATGCTCACATCGGATTTGTGTTTCAGGCATTCAATCTGATTCCAGTCCTGACGGCGGTGGAGAACGTGGAGCTGCCGTTAAAATTGACGAAGCTGACGCGCTCGCAGCGCCGGGAGCATGCCATGACGGCCTTGGGCCTGGTCGGCTTGACCGACCGGGTCCATCACTTTCCTCGCCAGCTTTCCGGCGGACAGGAGCAGCGCGTCGCCTTGGCGCGGGCGCTGGTGACGGACCCGGACCTGATCCTCGCCGACGAACCCACGGGCAATCTCGACGCGGCTTCAGCGCATGATGTTTTGAAATTGCTTGAGCGACTCAACGACGAATTCAACAAGACGATTTTGATGGTGACGCACGACCCCAGCGCGGCGGCGGCGGCAAAAACGATTCATCGCCTGGACAAGGGTCATCTGGCGGCAAAAGAGTATGCCGCTCCCGGCCGCGATGGCTACGAAGCGCCCACGGCCGCCGCTGATGCGCCCAAGGCATCCACCTAGCCCAATCCCGCGAACTTTTTTCCCGCCAGGGCTTCGGGCAAGTCCCGTCGTCATTTGGCCTCGATCGGACGCGTCACGCGTTTCACCGGCCGTGTTCGCGAGATGTAATTATTTTCCATGCAATGAGTTACGGTAAATCTTGTTTTTGTTCGTGCTCTGGGCGCCTGGCCGAACAATTATTATGGAATGACTCTCATGGTTGAACTGAACGACGCCCAATTGCTTGAGCAATTCACACGGGAGCATTCCCAACAGGCGTTTGCCGAATTGGCGTCTCGCCACCGTGATTGGGTTTATTGCGCGGCGTTGCGCATGGTGCGCGATCCGGCCTTGGCTCAGGACGTGTCGCAGGCCGTGTTTTTATTGCTATCGGAAAAAGCCGCCAGACTGCCCGGCGTCCCACTGCGCTGTTGGCTGTTCAAAGTGGTCCGATACGCGTCGGCCAATGCGTTGCGGGCCCGAACGCGCCGCGACAAACATGAGAGGCAGGCTGCCATGATGAAGACCGAATCTTCCTGTGAAGACTCCGATCACATCTGGTCCGAGGTAGCCCCCGTGCTGGATGAGCTCATGGAACGCCTGCGAGTTCAGGATCGCGATGCTTTGCTATTGCGCTTTTACGAGCGGAAGAGTCTGGCCGAGGTAGGCGCCGCGATGGGAGTTTCCGAAGGCGCGGCCAAGGAGCGCGTCGCCCGCGCGGTGGAGAAACTTCGCAAGCTGTTTCGCAGCCGGGGCGTGAATGTTTCAGCCGGCATGCTGGCGACGATTTGCTTCACTCAAACGACTCACGTCGCCGCACCGGCATTGATCCTGGGTTCCTCCGCGGCATCGGTCGGCGCTGTGTCGATCGCAAAGGGGACCGCCGGCATGCTCGTTACCGCCAAGCTCAAATTGGCCGCTATGTTGCTCCTGACCATCAGTGTCATTCCGACTGGTGTGGGAGTGGCGCTGTACGCTTCGGGGGTCATACGGGCGGCCGCTCCGGCTCCATCGGCAAGCGTGGCCTCATCAGCAAATACAGCTCCATCAGCGCCCGCCGCCGCGGCATCCATCGCCGCGCCAGCCACGGCGGCAATACCTGATCCAGCAGCGACGATTCAAATGGTGCGTTGGGACGTACTCCTGAACGACAATGGTTTGGACGCGATTAAACAAGCCGGCGGGCAGCCCGTTCAAACCGACAGCAAAGGATATCAAGTCATGCGATTTGACGCGGAGACCTTGCGCGCCGCCATCGTCCAGGCCGAGGCGACCAACGGCGTTATCGGCGTCGATCAGACGATGGGCGTCTCACAGGACAATAGTGGCCAGTTCGGGATGTTCCCGTTCAATTTCGTCAATTATGACATAGGCATGGACGCGCCGGCAGGTCTTCAAGGTAATATTCAAGGGACGGAAAGCGATCAGAATGTCGTTAACGACCGTATCCATCTCAAGCTCGATTACTCGCAATTCAGCATCCAAATCATGAAGCGGAACGATCAAGGCTATGAGGTGTACCAAACGCAAGGGCAACATTCGATCACTTATGAGGGAACGCTGGATGACGGCGAGGCGCTAGCCGTGATTGGCGATTATGCCGGCAGGGCTGGCTTGATTTATCGCCACTTGATCGTCTGGGAAGTTTTCCAGGCCGAGCCGCAGCGCATGGGCTATTTTCGGAACATCCACAATCCCCGGTGGTGGTGTGAGAATGGGCCGGAAGGAATGAATGGCGTCATCAACACTGCCTTGGTTTGGACCGCCGGGGCCAAGCATGAGGCCTCGACAGTCGCGCCGCAATTCGAGCGGAAGCTGGAGGATGGCAAGGTTCTCCGCCTCACGGGGCTGACGCGAATGGACAAATGGCCATTCTGCTGGTGGGACGGACAAGGCCAACCCGTCGCCGAGCACCGGCAGATGTCGTTAAATGGGTCGGCCATGCGCACTCCGATGTGGTGCGCTGTGGAAATCAGCGGTCCGACCGGTGAGTGGCCAAAACAATATCCCGTGGGGCCGCCCTATCCAAACGATCATGCTCCCGGCGATGTATACGCGGCATGTCAAATTTTTCAATCCGAAGACATGAGGCAACTGACCGTCGGTGTTCCGGTTGGGCCGTGGGAACGAGTGGGCGAGATCAACAAAGGTGGCACGATCACGGTCGGTGATACAACGTTCCAGTTTTTCGATCTGAACGCGAACGACGACAATTCGTTTAATGCTCAATTTTACCAGGTCCTTGGCCAAAGCGCTCCGCAGGCGGTAACACTCACTGTGGTCGGAAAAGACGGCGCTGAGCTGAACCCCGCTTTCCTCAACCAGATCTTCAGCAGGAACTATGGATATGGAGGGCCCATTTTTCAGGGAATGTCGCCGAGCAATGTCAAGACGTTTCATGTCTGGAAGCGGAAGATTCAATGGGTGACGTTCGATCATTTGCTCGCCGAGCCTCCAACTCCGCCCAAGACGGAGATCACGCCAGCCGAACTAGCTGCCGCCAAGGCTATCGAAGATCAACGTCAACATGCCGATGAAGCGAAACAAATAGAAGCACGGTTTCACTTGCGGCAGGAAAAACGCAAGCAATGGGAGGGAGTCCCGGCTGATCCCACGACTCCCAGGGGGGCTTTGCGTGCGATTTTCGACGCGGCTGAAAAAGGCGATCTCGCCGGCGTGCGCCGCCGGATGCTGACGAGCAAGGATGATCCGAATCACATCGTCGATCTTTTTGCCAGATGGATTACCGCCGAAACCTTCGTTCCTGCCATGATTGCCAAACATTTTGGTGAAGCGGCACTGGCTGACGTGAATATCCCAAACGTGCCAGCGGATATGGACGACCTTGAACTGGATCTGATATCCGCGTCTTGGCAACCGTGGGGCGATGGGGGTCTAGAGGGCGATGGAACGTTCGTGCTCAGGGGTTCCGATGGCCAGTTTTACTGGGATATTCCCTCCGTCTGGAAAACACAGAATCCGCGGCAAAGCGATCAGATGCTGCGTCCAATGATCGAAGCGATGGAGCGAGCCGGGCAGTTGTTGACGGACAATCCCAAGATGACGTTGGAAGAGTTCCAGAAAGCGTTGCAGCAACCCGCCGCCGCTCGATCGCCAGGCAAAAAGGGCGACTAAGCGTATTTCAAGCTGAAATGTCTCGGTTATTCCAGAGGATTCTCGCGGTTCATTGAAATTCGCGGGCGCTTTTGACGAACGGCCTGCTTTGGTTATAATCCGATGGAACACCAACCCCTCCGGGTCGCTTTTCAGACAATTCAGGAGCTCGGATGTCGTCCTTCGGCGTTGCATCACCGGAGCAGGACCTCGACCGGCTTACGTCGTTGTTCCGCCTTCTCTCGGACAGGACGCGGTTGAATATCCTTCTTGCCTTATCTCAGGGGGAACGAAATGTCTCAAGCCTGTGCGATGAGCTGCATTTACCCCAGCCCACCGTGAGCCACCATTTGGGGTTGTTGCGGGTGAACAGCCTGATCGCCAACCGTCGGCGAGGAAAGCAGGTTTTCTATTCGCTGAATGGCGCGGTACAGCTTGGGCAGGATCCGGCGGTTCAGCTTAGCATGGACAATTATCAGGTGAAAATTTTGAAGACAACCGCATAACGGGGGTCAATATCCCGCGGGGGCGGGGGCCGAGGCGGATTTTTCACGGACTTCCACGGGCGCGGGGCCGTAGCCTCGTGAAATCGCTTCATTGAGGATGCTTTCGGTCGCGCTGGCGCCAATCCGGTTGGCGCCAGCTTCGCGCGCGCGAAGCATTTCGTCGAGGGTCCGAATCCCGCCGGCTGCTTTGACCTTTACCAAAGGCGAACAATTTTCGCGCATGAGCCTGACGTGATGCTCGGTGGCGCCTTTGTAGTTGTAGGACCCATCGGGCTGCTTGACGAAGCCGTAGCCCGTGCTGGTTTTTACAAATGCCACGTTGCATTCGGAGCAGATCTGGCAGAGCCGGATGATGTGGGAATCCGCGAGGAAATCGTTTTCAAAGATGACTTTGAGCCCAGCGCCGTTGTCGGAGCAGAGGTCATTGATGGCGCGGACCTCGGCGGAGACGGCGCTCCATCGCTCGCCGAGAACTTTGCCGATGTTGACGACGACATCGATTTCGCGAGCGCCTTCGCTGATGGAGCGCTGGGCTTCGGCCATCTTGATGCCGGTGTGGCTGTGGCCGTGCGGGAACCCCGCGACGGCACAGACGAGGACGCCTGAACCGGCCAGGAGTTCGGCGGCCTGGGGCACGCTATAGGGTTTGACGCAGGCGCTGGCGACTTCATAACGCCGGGCGAGCAAACAGCCGCTTTTCACCTGCTCATCCGTCATGGTCGGATGAAGCAGGGAATGATCGATCATCTTGGCTAAATCTCGATAAGTAATGCTCATGGGAATTTGATTAGAAACTGATTCAAAACCTCGCGCGGGCGTTGCTTGCGTCTGGTGGAGGCTGGCGGCGTCGCTCCTCCTCGCCGTATTTGGCTCTAATACTGCTCGTCGTCGCTTCTTGCCAGCCTCCGCCAGACGCGGCGCACCGCCGCGCGGGAGGTTTTGAAACAGCTTCTAGGAGCATTTTAGCAAGCCGTGCATCGGCGGCAAATCAGGCCCAGCGGATCATCTGCCACGACGCTGAGCGGCCTTCGCTGGTGAGAACACTCATCAACCCCATCAGTGCGATGGTGCAAACGAGAAGTCCGGCGCCCCACCAAACAGCTTGCTCTTTAGCGCTGAGGCTGGTTGAAGTGGATGTGCTGGAGGTTGAGTCCGAGCCGGAAGAGCTTGAGGTAGAAGTAGTATCGGATGAGTAGGAATTGGTCGTGAACCATGAGAAATCGCCGCGGCCGGCCATCTGCCGAGCTCCCAAACCTAGCGCAATCAAAACAATTGCGGCGGCGAGCGCTCCAAAGCCCATAGTCCAGGCGCGATGGCGGCGAATCGCCTTCCATTGGGCGTCAACCTGGGCGCAGCTCATCGCGATCGCGCGGTCAGCCAGATTCGACGCCTCTATTTCGGGGCGCGTTTTGAGCGAGCGCCGCAGCAGGGCGTCGAGCGAGTCGGGCTGATCGGGATTCCAGGGGGAACTCATGATTTCAAATCCTCTTGGCTCACTATCTCCTTGAGCCGTTCTCGAGCGCGATGCAGATGCGTCTTGACCGTTCCGATTGGGCATTCCATGGCCTGGGCGATCTGCTCGACGGACCAGTCCCTGCGATAGAATAATTCCACGGCCATTGCCTGCCTCGGTTCCAACCGGGCGACGGCTACCCAGAGCCGTTCATCGCGTTCAGCCGTCCGGGCCGCCTGGTCCGGGGCCGGCTGCTTTTGGTCACGAGCCTCGATCGGCAGAGGCTCGGAGGACCGCCGGTCGCGTTTATTCCGGGCCTTAAGAAGGGCCCGGGAGGCGATCCGGAAGATCCAGGTCGAGATCGCCGACTTGCCCTCGAAGCCCGGCAAGCCGCGGTAGACATTGGCAAACGCTTCCGTGGCGGCGTCGTCCAATTCCGCGCCGCTCAAACCCATTGATGTGCCCAGGCCCAGAACGAGCTTTTGGTGCTGCTGGACGAGTTCGCGGAATTCCGCCGCTTCCTGCCGCCGGAGCCGGGCCACATCCAAGGGCGGCAGTTTGGCGTCCGTGCTTATGTCCATGTCCGTGTGCAGGCGTTTATCCACACGTAGCAGTCCCGGACATCGGCCCGCGCCTCAATGGTTAGTGCCTTGCCAGGATGCTTGGGTTTCAAAATCCCGAAAAAAAGAGAAAAATAAAAATCATGAAACCCCGGCCCTGGCCGGTATCACTAATCCAACGAAAGGCCACGATGTCGATTTCACTTCACGATTGGCTTCCCAGTTTAACCCGTTGGCCGCTGGCTGTCGCGGATGAGTTTGTCATTGGGGCATTTGTCGCGGCCGCGGCGCTGGTGGTGATCGGGTGGTTGTTGCTGCAAGCTCAGAGAAATCGGCAGCAGTTTCAATTGATGCGTGAGGCATTGGAGCGTGGGATAAGCCGTTTTCCATTTCCCGCCGGGCCGCCGTATTGGCTGGTCTCGCTTCGGCAGGGCGTGATGACGCTGACGCTGGGGGTCGCGCTGGCAGGCGTCGGAGCCGCGAGTTACGTCATGGGCAGCGGCGTTGCGATGCCGGCTCCGACGACCCGGCCCGCTTTTGGGGAATTTCAGGGTTCACCCCAAGGTCCACCGCAGCGCCCCGGCGAACGGTCGATGGACGACGGCGGCCCGATGCGCGGCGACCCGGAACAAGGGCCGGGATGGCGACCGCCGGGATTTGGCGGGGGACCTCCGAGAAACAACGGTCCGCAGATGGCGCCGCCGCCTCCCAATCCGGCGATGGAATCGTGGCATCGGGCGCAGGTTCAACTGACCTTCGGAATGATCCTGATGCCGATCGGCGGGGCGCTCATTCTTCTAGGCTCGGTTCGCGCGGTCTTTGCATCTATTGAGCGGCGGTTTGCAGCCGAAACGAGCGCTAAGGGACAGGAATAATTTCAAAACAGAATTCGGGGTTTGCGTGTTTGCTGCTTAGCAGCGTTTTCACAGGAGAGCATCATGAAGGGAATTTCTCAATCAACTTCGCGCGGGACGAATCGGCGCGGCGGTTGGATCTGTTCGCTGGCCATGGGCTTCGGCACACTGATGCTGAGCGCGTGCATGGCGCCGGCACAACCGGCGCCGGGCGGGCCGGGCGCAACCGTTCCGCAGGCGGGGCCGGGGCAGCCTCTATCGGGGCCGAGTCGCTCCAAACAGGATTTGAGCGGCACGGTGAGCGGATTCAATCTGGGCGCGCGCGGCAATATCGAGGGAATTCTTCTCAAATCGTCCGACCGGACGATTCAGGTGAATTTTCCGCCGGACACTGGAACGTTCATCGCGCAGTCCGTGCACGCGGGGGATGAAGTTCATCTCTCGGCCATTGGGGAGATGTCCATGCCGGATCACCCGGTTTATACGCTGGTAAGCCTGACGGACAAAGACGGCAAAGCAATCAATGTTCCAAGCCCGGAGAATCGCCAATCGACGCACATTGAAGGGACCGTGCAAGCGCTCAACTACGGGCGCCGCGGCGAGATCAACGGCGCGATTCTCGACAGCGGCGATTTCGTCATGGTCGGCCCGCGCGGCGCCGAACAGCTCAAGCTGGCGGTGGGGCAGAAGTTGACGATTGACGGCAGCGCCTCACCGATGTTGCAGGGCCATAACGTGATCGAAGCGAGCAAGGTGAATGACGTTGCGATCGAGCATCCGATGCCGCCGCGACGCGGTCCCGGCCAAGGCGGCCCGATGGGAATGCGGCCGCCTGGGGACGGACAAGGTCCTGACGGACAGGGCGGCCCCGGCGGTCGAATGGGTCCGCCAGGTGAATTCGGGCCCGGCCAAGGTCCTGGCGGACCGGGTGGCCCCGGCCCGATGCGCGGCGGTGAGAATCAGCCTCCACGCATGCCGCCCCAGGATGGCGGGCAAGGCGGGCCCAATATGCAAGGACCCGGCGGCATGCCCGGACCGGGCGGCCAGTAAATCCTTCTCCATCTTCCTTACTCCCGCCGGCGCGCAAGAATCACCCATTCTTGCGCGCCTTTTTCTGTTAGATTCAAGGCGTCATTCGACGCACAGGAATGAAACAGGCCGCAAAACGCCCGCGCAAGGCGGGCCCGCAAAAAGATCGCAAATCGTCGTCGGCCCGCCGGCGCCCGCGTTGGGCGATGAGATTCCGGGCCGCTCTGGTGATTTCATTCCTGTTGCCGCTGCTTTGCCTGATCGTTGCTCGCACCTCGGATATTCCGCTGGGGGGGGCCGGGGCGCTGGTTTATCGCTTTTCCCCCTCTACGGGTTTGCGTCTGATCCGGGCTCTTTCCCTGGTTCCGCTGGCGGCGGGCATGGCCGGGGTGATCTGGATGCTGGGCTCGGCCCAAACGCGCCGGCCGTCGACGGCTCGTCGCGCGCTGGCTCTGGCATTTGCGGCAGTGCTGGCGGCTTGCATCGCGACGGCGACGTTCCTGATTCCGCCCGCGCCGCTGCTTCAGCATTTCTTCAACATGACTTCCTATTCACAGGATGGGGCCTTCGACGCGGAGGCTCGACTGGGTCTCTCGGTCCGTCAATATCTCAAGCAATTCGATCACCGGCTGACGCTGCCGATTTCGGAAATGAGCGGCACGAGGGTGCTTTCCAACCCGCCCGGGACCTCGCTGATTGCCATGGGCGTCCGCTGTTGGTTCCCCGTGCAGGTCAATCCGCCTGGATGGATTGAGCGGCAATTGGAATCCGATTATGGTTCGGTGCCAAGCCAGTTTCCGGTCCATTCCGCCGCGGTGCGATTTGCGATCGCCCTTCAGTGCCTCTGGCTAGCCTCGGCGTTCTTTCTCTATTTACTCGGCCGGCAATTTCTATCGCCCGCCGGTTCGGTGCTTTTCGCCCTGGTCGCCGCTTTTAATCCCAGCACGGCCGACTTTGCGCCGGGGAAAGATCCGGCGCAGCTTCTCACCATCTCCATTATGCTGTGGTTATGGTTTTTGGCCTGGCGGAAAACAGGGATTATTTGCATCCTTGTGGCGGCCGGCTCGGGGATGGCGCTCGTTGTCGGATTGGCTTTTGGGCTGATTCATTTTTGGATCGCGATGGCCGTGTTGATGGCGTGTTTGTGGCAAGGGGCTCGCGATGGTTGCCTCCGTCATGTTGGCCTCGAATGCGCGCTGCCGGCGGCGATTGGCGCGATTCTTGTCGTCATAGCTGCGTGGATTTTTCTGGATTGGAACATCCCAGTCACTTTGCTGGCGGTGGCGCGCCGATTTAGCAGCCTGCAATCCGAGGCCATGCACTACAATCGCGCGGCGTGGTTCCTGATAGGCCTGCCTATTTTTCTCCTCTTTCTAAGTCCCGGATTCTGCACTCCCGCCTGGCTCATACTCTCGCGCCGGGCACCCGCAACGCACCGCGCCCTCTTCGGCCGGCGGTTGCTGATCTGCGTCATCACGGTGATGGTGGTCACCTATTTTGCGGGAGTCACATATGAGCTTCCTCGGCTTTGGGTGGCGTTTCTCCCCTTGTTGTCATTGGCTCCCTTGATCGGTCGCCCTTTGGCCGTCATCTCCAGCCCGCGAGCGCGCCGCGCTTTGGCGGCATTGGCGATCGCTCAAATCCTCTTCACGGCGATTCACGTTTCCATGATGGATGCGCGGGAAACGGAATGGCGAATCGCGACGATGCGCGGGTTTTCCTGATTTTCTTCCGATCGGGATCAGACTTCATACGCTCCGATATCGACGATCAGCCCGTGGCCGCCATCCTTGATGCGAGCAAAGCCGGCTCCACGTTGATCGTACAACAGACCGGCTACGGCCGAGTTGTCTCCCGCGTCGATGGCCACGCTGCTAAACAGCAGGGCTTGTGTCATGGTCGGGCCTCCGTTGTTGGCCAGGGGGGCGAGCTTGGGATCGACCGGGCTGGCAGTGGTGCCGACGATATTGCCGTTAACACCGTTTACCAGCGGGCCATTCGTGCCGTCGCCAATGAGGTTGTGCCGGCTGGCCGAGTCGATCTGGCCATAGATGTCGCCGCCATTGTTCTGGGCGACGATAGTGTTGATCAGAAGAGCGTCTCCCGAACGTGCCGCCACGCCGCCGGCGGTGAATTGTGGCGGGATATCCTGCTCGGAAGTGTTGCCGGTGATCGTGCAATTGATGATCGTCGCGGTCGAACCTCCGGCAACATCGATGCCTTCACCAAAGTTGTTGGTGATGGTGCTGTTGGTCAGCAGGAGGGAGAGGGCTCCCTGTACAGAGATGCCACCGCCGTAGATGTCGCTGGCGTTGTTGTTAAACAGGGACGAACTGATGGTAACAGTGCCGGAGGTGGCGCTGACGCCGGCGCCGGGGTCGGCGGCGAAATTGCCCTGCACGGTGCAGCCATTCATGGTCAATGAGGCGGTGCTGCTGGATTCCTGCATAATGCCGCCGCCCAGGAGGCAACTGCCGTTGAGGATGTCGTCGAAGTTGAGGGTGAGGTTGCCGCGGTTATTGATGTTGCCGCCGTTGTTGGAGACGGGATCGCGGCCGACTTGGACGTTGCCGTCTTCGATGGTGAGGTTGTTGATGCTGGCGGTGACGCCGCTGTTGACGAAGAAGACGCGCTGGGCAAAGTTTCCGCTAACGGCCAGCACGTTAACGCCGGGCCCGTCGATTTCGACGTTACTGCCGATCACCAGGTTGCCCAGCGCGCTGTTGATATTGATCACGCCGCCGTTCAGCGAGGAGTCGAACACGATGGCATGGTTTCCCGGCTGTGAAGCGGCAATAGAGAGGGCTTCTCGCAGGCTCAGGTGCCCGAAGGTGGTGTTCCCATCCGATTCATCCGCCAGCGTGGAGACAATGATGGCTCCGGGGGATTCCACTGCTCCGATATCGACGGCCGATCCCACCACCCGCGCCAGACCGCGTTGATCGGTGGTCAGGCCTGACGCGGCGGAAGTGTCGCCCGCATCGATCAGTGGGCTGCCTGCGAGCGGCAACTGAGTCTGCGTGAATCCGCCAAAGCTTCCCAACGCCGATAACTGGGCATTGATCGGATTGGCGGTGGTGCCGACCTGGTTGCCGTTGACGCCGTTGACGAGGTTACCCTTGCTTCCGTCGCCAACCAGATCATTATGACTGGCGGAGTTGAACGTCCCGTAGATATCACCGCCGGTATTTCCTGCGACGACCGTATTGGTAAACGTCGTGCTGGAATTTCCATCCAAACCACCGGCCGCATATTGAGAGGGAATCACCGGCGTCGGCGTGTTGTTGGTGATGGTGCAGTTGAGGATGGTGGCCGTGCCGCCATTGACGCGAACGCCTTCGCGGATGTTGCCGGTGATCGTGCTGTTGGTCAGCGTCAGGGAGGCTCCGGAGAAATAGATGCCGCCGCCTTCAATGTTACTCGTGTTATTGGAGATGGTGGTTCTGAGAATCTGAGCCGATCCGGCGCTGATGTACATTCCGCCGCCGGGGCTGGCGAGGCCGTCGTTGTTGGAGATGGTGCTATCAGTGACGGAGACATTAGCGCCGGCGGTTTCCTGGCCGATGCCAGCGCCCTCGAGGGCGTTGTTTCCGGTGATCACCATCCGTGCCAGGGTGAGGTTGCCGCCGTTATAGATGCCGCTGCCGCTGTAAGGCGGATTCGACGGGGGTGGGCCGGGGAAGACGTATCCGCCGGTGACGGTCATGTCCGTGATCGTAGCGTTCACGCCCGGATTGACATAGAAAACGCGCGTGTGGCCGCCGCCACTGTAGGTCAATTGGCTCGATCCAAGCCCGAGGATCTGAACATCGCTGCTGATCACGAGTTGACCTAGCGTCGGATCGAGCGTCGTCGTGGTGCCGCTCAGCGACGGGGCAAACTGAATCACGTCGAAGCCCGGCGTCGCGGCGGCAAGCGCCAACGCTTCGCGCAGACTCAAATCGTTGTAGCTGTAGTTGCCGTTATTCTGATCGATTGCGAGGGTGACAATCATCGCGGTTTCGACCGCGCCGATGTCGACGTTCGCGCCAATGATGCGCGGCCCGCCGCGCTGATCGGTGGTAAAGCTCGAAGCGGCCGCGTTGTCGCCCGCGTTGAGGGCCGGGCTGTTGGCCTGCGGCAACTGTGTCAGAGTAAGCCCGCCGTTATTCGCCAGCGGCAGAAGCTGCGCATTGATCGGGTTGGCCGTCGTGCCGACCAGATTACCGCTGACGCCGTTGACGAGATTGCCCTTGCTTCCGTCGCCGATCAGATCGTTATGGCTGGCGGCGTTGAAGGTGCCGTAGATGTCGCCATTGGAATTGCCCGCGACGATCGTGTTGATCAGGGTCGTGGTGGAATTGCCGTCCAAACCACCGGCCGCGTATTGAGGCGGAATCACCGGCGTCGGCGTGTTGTTGGTGATGGTGCAGTTCACGATCGTTGCCGACCCGCTGGCGATGCGAATGCCTTCATGAATATTGCCGCTGATCGTGCTGTTAGTCAGCAACAAGGAGCTTCCGTTGAAGTAGATGCCACCGCCTTCGATGTCGCTGGTGTTGTTGTATATGGTGCTGTCTTGGATTTCGGCAGAGCCGGCGTTGATGTAGATCCCGCCGCCGGGGCTGGCGAGGCCGTCGTTGTTGGTGATCGTGCTGTTAGTGATATTCACATTGGCGCCGGAGGTTTCCTGGCCGATGCCGGCGCCGTAGAGGGCGTTGTTTCCGTTAATGAGCATGCGATTGAGCGTGAGATTTCCGGCATTGTAGATGCCGCTGCCGCTGTAAGGCGGATTCGACGGGGGCGGGCCGGGGAAGATATATCCGCCGGTCACATCCATGTCGGTAAGCGTCGCGTTCACGCCCGGATTGACGTAGAAATCGCGGGTATGCCCGCCGCCGTTGATCGTCAGCGAGCCGCTTCCCAGCCCGTTGATCGTGACATCGCTGCTGATGACCAGTTGGCCCAAGGCGCTGCTCAGGTTGATGGTGCCATTGGCCAGCGAGGGATCAAAAGTGATCGTATCAGCCCCCGGCTGAACCGATGCGATGAATAGCGCATCGCGCAAGCTGATACTGCCAGGTGAAAATGTCGTGTCCAATTGGTCGTTCAGCGTGGTGACAACGATCGGCGCTTCGCGCTCGACCGAGCCGATATCCACCGCGCCGTTGGAAACTCGAGTGAGGCCGCGCTGGTCGGTGGTGAGCGCTGCTGCCACGGCGGCGGCGGTGTCGCCCGCATTGATGGCAGGGCTGGTCGGCTGGAGCTCAATCGTCTGTGTGAGCCCGCCGTAATTCCCCAGCGCGGTAAGCTGGGCGTTCACCGGGTTGGCCGTAGTCCCGACTTGATTACCGCTGACGCCGTTGACGAGGTTGCCCTTGCTTCCATCGCCGATCAGATCGTTATGACTGGACGTGTTGAAGGTGCCGTAGATATCGCCATTGGAATTGCCCGCGACGATGGTGTTGATCAGGGTCGTAGTGGAATTTCCATCCAAACCGCCGGCCGCATATTGAGGCGGAATCACCGGCGTCGGCGTGTTGTTGGTGATGGTGCAATTGAGGATAGTGGCCGTTCCGCCATTGACGCGAACGCCTTCGTGGATGTTGTTGGCAACGGTGCTGTCTTCCAACGTGAGCGTCGAGCCGGCGAAATAGATTCCGCCACCTTCGATGTCGCTGTTGTTATTTGAGATGGTGGTTCTGAGGATCATCGCCGTCCCGGCGGTGATGAAAAGTCCTCCGCCGGGGCTGGCCAGGCCTGTATTGTTGGAGATGGTGCTGTCGACGATCTGGAGATTGGCGCCGGCGGTTTCTTGCCCGACGCCCGCGCCGTCCAGCGCGTTATTTCCGGTGACCACCACGCGATCGAGGGTCAAATTTCCGCCATTGTAAATGCCCGACCCGCTGTAGGGCGGATTCGACGGGGGCGGGCCGGGGAAGATGTATCCGCCGGTAACAGTTAAATCCTCGATGGTCGCGGTCGCGCCGGGGACAACGTTGAAAACTCGCGTGCTGTTGCCACCATTGATGGTCAGCTTGCTTGATCCGAGCCCTTCGATTGTCACGTTGCTGGTGATGTTGAGCTGGCCCAGCGAGCTCACGAGATTGATCGTGTCGCCCGAAAGAGAGGGGTCAAAATTGATCAAGCTATTGCCGGCGGTCTGGCCTGCCAAGTAAAGAGCCTCGCGCAGGCTGAGATGACCTTGGGTGTAGTTGCCGTCAAAATTATCCGTCGGGTCTGAAACCGTGAGGGTGAGGCCGCTGGGAAGCAATGCCAGCGAAGCGGCGGCATTTAAGCGCCCACCCGTGACGGTCTTTCCCGCCAAAGCCGGGTCGGGCGTTACGCCCGCCAGAATGGCCTGCTTAATTTGCGCCGCGGTGGCATTGGGATTGAGCGATGCAAGCAAGCCTACGACGCCCGTGACATGCGGCGTCGCCATCGAGGTTCCGGAAATCGTGCCGTAATACGTGTTAAAACCATCAGCGGAC
>CAZCKE010000039.1:0-15676 GCA_964499005.1 uncultured Tepidisphaeraceae bacterium | reverse complement strand
CGCAGATTTTCTGTCTCATCTTCCGCGATAGGCTGACGCTGGGGGCAATCTCGATGACTTTCTGATGACGCCGCTGCACTGAGCAATCCCGGTCCCACAGATGAACGAGGTTTCCGTGATGGTCTCCCAGGATCTGCACTTCAATGTGCTTGGCCCGCGTGATGTAGTGCTCGAGAAAAACTTCCGGCCGTCCAAACGCCGCGCCGGCTTCGCGCTGCGCCTCTTCCAGCTTGGCCGTCAGGTCTTCGGCTTTCTGCACCACCCGCATCCCGCGCCCGCCGCCGCCGAAGCTTGCCTTGATGATCAGCGGATATCCGATTTGCTTGGCCGCTGACCTAATGTCCGACACATCCGACAACGCCTCATCCGTTCCCGGTACCGTCGGCACGTCGTTCTCGTGTGCCAGCTTTTTGGCTTCAATCTTGTCCCCAAACGTCTTGAGCAGCTTGGGTGTCGGCCCGACAAACGTGATCCGATTGTCCAGGCATGCCTGCGCCAAATCCGCATTTTCAGAGAGAAAACCGTATCCGGGATGAATGGCGTCGACCCCATGCGCCTTGGCCAGATCCATCAACGCCGGGATATTCAGATATCCCTTGACGGGTTCCCCGCCGTCCGCTGGCCCGATCAGATACGATTGATCCGCCTTAAACCGATGCAGCGAGAATCGGTCCTCATACGTGTAAATCGCCACCGTTTGCAGTCCCAATTCCGTGGCGGCGCGAAAAACGCGGATGGCGATCTCACTGCGGTTAGCGACGAGCAGCTTGCGCATCCAATGTCCTGCGTTCACTCCAAAACCTGGGGTCCAAACGGGCCGGCGGTATTGTGGGCAGCCCTCGCCGTTTTGCAAGATCGGTGGCGGGCCGATCGATAACTAATAGAATTCACCGCCATGAGCGACGAACTCAAGGCTTGGGTGATGCAAGCCGCGGCCCGCCCAGAGGTCGCAGAGGCCGTCGAGACCCTCTACGCCCAGCTCCAGGCCCGTATCGACCAGCGCAAGCCCCTCTGCGTCATGTCAGGCCGTTGCTGCCGTTTTGACGAGTATGGACATCGCCTTTTTGTAACAACGCTGGAGCTTGGAGCGTTCGTCCGCCGATTAGAAGGCCAGCCGGGCACATTTATGCCCCAACAAGGGGGCTGCCCCTTTCAAGTTGGAAAGATGTGCGGCGTGCACGCTATCCGACCCTTTGGATGCCGTGTCTTTTTCTGCGATAGCACCGCTACCCAATGGCAACAAGAGCAATACGAGCATTTTCACGAAGAATTAAAACACCTCCACGAGGAGATGGGTGTCAAATATGCGTATATCGAATGGCGGGCAGCTCTGAGCTGCCTGGGGTTAGGAGAGTTTTCGGACCCGTCGCGGAAATGAAATGCTTTTGACAAGCGCGGCGGGCCACGGTTAAATAAGGCTGGCGATCGAAGTTAGGTATGCGGGTTTTGGGTCTTTCCGAGCCGAGCCCGTGGCTTTCAACGAGGAAGGCGAGGTCATGAAGCTGTTCGCTTGCTTAATGCTGGTGGCGATGGCGGGTTTGCTTACCGCGTGTCAGGATACTCCAGCGTATTCGGCCAAGGAACGATCCGCCCAGATTGCTCGCAATATGGATCTCGATCAGCGCGAGATGAACGATGACATCGATCATCTGCTCCTTTTGCGGCCCAGCGATCAGTTGACGCTCTGGAACGTCTATCATCGCAACTGATCGGCGCCTTCCGGCAATCAACGCATTTTCCCTTCCCGAAACCATTGGTTTGGATTCCCTTTTGAGGGGCTTTCCGGCCAACGGTAGGGTTATTTCCCCACATTTACGGCTAAAAACGGCATCAGGTCCGGCATCTGCGCGCCGGACCTGATGCTCAAATGGTTGCCGAGGATAATTTTTTCAGGAAACCATCCGCAGGCGCGGACTTTTTCGCACCCAAGACGCGATTCGCGCATTCCTCTTATGGGCGCCCTCGAGGTGTTCCAAATATTGCTTGAGCGCTGCGTCGTCAAACTGATTCAGGAAATCCACCGAAACGGTGGTATTGTAGCGGCGGATGTCTTCGATAAGTTGACGTTTATTCATGACGGGCTTACTTTCAAAAAGGCTTACTTTTAAGGCGGGTCAAATAAATAATTCTTTTTTCTGTCCAGCGGACAGTCGGTTATCCGGACTGTAACCTGAAACTCCCATGACCCAAGCCAACCCTTCATCCAACAGCACCGTTCCCAACTCCTCCGGCCCCAGTCAGTCCGGCGACCCCCTTCTGGGTCTTCACAAAATGTCCATGACCGCAGGTCTGGGCAGCACCGATTACGTCGCAGTTAACGTCACCTCTGTGGTCTCGATCTTGTTTGCCCTGGCCGGTGTCCTCTCCGTCTTGGCCAATCTCTTGCTCCTGATCCCGCTCATAGGATTTGTTCTTGCGATCGTCGCTCTCCGTCAGATTCGTAACAGCAACGGCACCCAAACCGGCAAAGGACTGGCTTGGATCGGCTTGGGAATCTCACTGCTCATCGTTCTCGGCGTCCTTGGCAATCAGGCTCTTCAGGCCTTCCGGCAAAAAGACGAGGAAAAGGCGATCGCCGGCTTGTGCCAGAATTTGGGCCAGTTGATCTCCGACGGAAAATACGATGAGGCGTACGACCTTTTTGACGAAGACTTCCGCTCCCGCAACTCGCAGGATAGCTTCAAGGTTCGTCTCGAAATGATGCAACAGAACACGGTCGTAACCCCCATCGTCAGCATCGACACCAGCGGGCTCATGCGTTTCAACCAAAGCGAATTTGGCGACCTGCGCGCCGACGCCGTTATGCGGACCCATTACAAGAACCAGCAAATCGGCCGTTATGAAATCCATTTCCGGCTCAGCGGCGGCAAGTGGTTGATCGACGATATCCCCGATATGTTCCCCCCGCCCCAGAAGCCCGGCGGGCCCGCCGGCTCCTGATCTTAAAGCCTGCCCCATTCTTCGTCCGATAACAAATCTGGCCAGGTCCGCGCCGGTCCCCTTACCCACCGGCCAAATCCTGCCGATACCGCCGAGGGGCGTTTATTCCGCCCGCTTGCTCGGTGAGGTTTATAATGACTGATCTAACGGCTCGTGTCTTAAGATGGTGTCTGGCGGGGGGCGCATTCCTCGCGGTTTTGACGGTAGTCGGTTGCAGCCAGCAGGCCACTCATCCGACTGCCTCCAGCGCCCACTTTAACCCCGTCAATAACGAATCCTCAGCCCGATCCAACGACCCCAATACAAATGCCGTCAACGTATTCGGCGAATTCGACGGTGTTCGTCGAGTCGTCTCCGCCCCTCGCGGAAACGGCGCCTTCCAGCAGCACACCTTTGCCGAGGAAGGTTACGACAGCGATGCCGCCGTCGATCCGACCGGCAAATGGATTGTTTTCACCAGCACCCGCAACAGCGATCATCCCAATCTCTATCTCCAGCGCGTCGATGGCCTGTCCGTCATCCAATTGACCGATGACGAGGCCGATTACGCTTATCCCGTCTTTAGTCCCGATGGACGCCAGATCGCCTTCTGTTCCACCCGCGGTGGAAACTGGGACATCTATCTGATGGATGTCGACGGCAAGAATGTCGTTCAAGTCACCAGTGGACCCCAGCAACATGTTCATCCCAGCTTCAGCCCCGACGGCGGACGCGTTGTCTACAGCTGCTTGGGGGGCCGCAGCGGTCAGTGGGAACTCTGGACGACCGACCTCACCACCGGCGAAAAGAAAATGATCGGCTTTGGCCTATTTCCGAGTTGGTCTCCCGACAAAACCGTGGATCGCATTGCCTTCCAGCGCGCCCGTCAGCGCGGCAGCCGCTGGTTTACCCTCTGGACTCTCGACCTGGTCAATGGCGACGCCCATCGCATTACCGAGGTCGCCGAAAGCTCCAACGCCGCGATCGTCTGCCCGACCTGGAGCCCCGATGGCAAACGCATCGCTTTCGCCACCATCGTCGAGCCCCAGACCACCAAAGGCGTCAAACCTCAGGGCCAGCAGGATATTTGGACGATCAATTGGGATGGCTCAGGCCGTCATCGCCTGACCGACGGCATCGGATTGAATCTGGCCCCCTATTGGGGCTCGGATAATCGCGTCTTTTTCGTCAGCGACCGCACCGGCGCCGAGTGCATCTGGTCGGCGAATACCGACGAATCGGCCAAGGCGTCCCCCAAGGTTGCTCAGCAGCAACAGCCGCAACCCCAGGGCCAGCAACAACAACCCAATGAGGCGGTTGGCTCGACGGCGGAATGACGTCGCGAAATATTTAGCAAGGTGGCGACTATGCTTCATGGAAGAAGCTCATCAGCGATCCGGAGGGTATTGGGCGCAACGCTCGTTTTCGGCGCGGCGCTCGTCGGTGGGTGTCACGGGCCTCAGCCCAAGCCGTACACCCAGGAGACCCATCGGCTCTTCCTCCCCGGCTCGCACGCTCAGGTCTGGGCGATCGCGCCCACGTTGAATATCAGCGGCGAGAAGCAAGTCGATCCGCTGCTTCAGAGCGATCTGGTTTTTCAGGAGTTGCAGGGCGTCGCCGGCCTGACGGTTGTCCCCGTCAATCGAGTCGCCGAGGTGTATGCGAGCCTGAAGATCGACAAGATCGAGTCCGAAAAAGAGGCGTTTGAGGTTTGCGATCTTTTGGGCTGCGATGCGTTGGTGGTTCCCGCGGTGACGGCCTACGACCCGTACGATCCACCGAAATTAGGCGCTTCGCTGCAGGTGTTCATCAAGCCCGGCGCCTACGAGCAGACCCCGCGCCTGGACGTGCACGACTTGCAGCGCAGCCCTACGCCCGAGGGATATGAACCGATGGCCGCGCCCCATCAACTTGTGCAGGCGGTTGGGATTTTCGATGCCGCCCAGGGAAGCGTGCGGATTGAAGCGCTCGATTACTCCAAGGGGCGCAGCGACCCCAACGCCCCGATGGGCGAGCGGATCGTCTTCATGAGCATGGATCGATATTGCGGATTTGTCTATCACGAGTTGATCGCGGATGTGATCAACCAACTGACGCCGGCGCGGTCGTAAATGCCTGATAAGCGATGAGTCGCTTTTAACCGGAGCATGCAATGCAGGGAACGAAAACGAGCACAGGAATGAAGAGTCTGAGCCTGGTCAAAGGCCGCCACCATTTCTGCTTCCGCTACGAAATCGGCCAGGAAGCCCGGGTGCTCGACGCCCTGGTGGATATGGTGGGTCGCAGGGAATTACCCTTCGATTGGTTCGACGCCGCAGTGCTCTCCCATCAACTTGGTCAGCATTTGGCAAAAGAATTAAAGGCCTTTTTGCCGAAAAATGCAGCATAAGGATTATCGGGTCGTCTGGTAGGGCGGTTTGCGCGTCACGGATGGCAAGCCAAAAGGCCCTAAACGGCTCTTGCGAGACGGGGAATCGTCTCAACTGGGAGATGGGGACCGTCTCCTCAGCGGGCCACCGGGAAACGCCGGCCGGGTGGCAGATTTTTTTTGCTTCTCGTGCCACGCGACCCGTCTTATGAACCCCATCACCGCATCAGTCCCCAACCCTGCGTCCGAGAACTCGATGCCCGAGCGGGCTTTTTCTCCCCTCGTCCGTCAGTTCCTCGATTATCTCAAGCTCGAAAAACATTTCAGCGACTACACCGTCAAAAGCTATGGCGCTGATCTGATCCAATTCGGGCAGTACCTCACCGGCGACATCGGCCGCGGCCCCAACGATTCCCGGCCGATGCCCAATGCCTCCGAGGGGCTCGACCCGCTCCAGATCAAGTGCGATGCACTGACGATCCGGGAGTTTCTCAATTACCTCTACGGCCAGAATTACACCAAGAGCACGACCGCCCGAAAGCTGGCGACCCTGCGGAGCTTTTATAAGTTCCTCATTCGCCGCGGCATCGTCAGCGTCAACCCGCTCTCCACGATCCGCACCCCCAAGCAGGAAAAACGCCTCCCCAAATGCCTGGACCTCGAGCAGGTGCAGAAGCTGCTTGACGCCCCGGGTGACAGCGACCTGCTCAGCGCCCGCGACAAGGCGATGCTTGAGGTCCTCTATAGCAGCGGCATCCGTGTCAGCGAGCTGGTTGATCTGGAAATGGCCGACCTCGATCTGCAGGAAGGCGTTCTTCGCGTTCGCGGAAAGGGACGCAAAGACCGCCTCACCCCCATCGGCAGTCAGGCGATCAAGGCCCTCCAGCGCTATTTTGAGCTCCGCAGCGTCGATAATAAGAGCCAGGGTGCTCATTCCCACCGTGTCTTCCTGAACACGCACGGCGAAGCTCTGAGCACCCGCTCGGTCCGCCGCAAGCTCGATAAGTACCTCCGCCCGGCAGGTCTCGATCCGGGCATCAGCCCCCACACGCTGCGGCATAGCTTTGCGACGCACCTGCTCAACAACGGCGCCGATCTCCGCAGCGTCCAGGAACTATTGGGTCACCAAAGCCTCAGCACCACTCAAATTTACACGCACTTGACCACACAGCGGATGAAGGAAGTCTACGATGCGGCTCATCCCCGCGCCGGCGACTCCATCCCGCACCCCGCCAGCCCCAGCAAACAGGCGTGGTCCGCCAAAGTCGGCTGATCGTCGATTTCAATTCAATGCAAAAACCCACGGCACAAACCGTGGGTTTTTTATTTGAAACGGCGGTTCTACGAAATGAGTTTGATCTGAACTGGATACTTCGACCCGATTCCGTCCTTTGCCTTCAACCCGAACTGAATTCCAAATACGAGCTGCGCAACTGTAATTCCCAGATGCACAAAGCCTAGCACTAGATGAATAAAGAAACCGAGAGGAACAAATCCCAATACGCTAATCGCAACATGTGCGATGAAACAAATCAGCGCAAAATTCAGCGACTCCTTTGCCTGCTCATCCAAAAACGGATCTGCGCCCTTTTTGACCAGGTAAATCACCAGCGGCCCAATTAACGTGAAATTGAGCACGTGCGCCAGCATGGCCAAGGTCCGAACGTCCTGGACCGATGTTCCCTGCGCCGGCGCTTGCGGAGGAATCGGTGGCGGCATTGTTCCGGGTGGCTGAGCGGCCGGTGGGGGAGTCGACGCCGGATTTTGTGGATCGTTCGGCTGCGTCATGGCAAATCTCCTTGCGATGGAGGACTTGTAAATCGCTATACAGCCCGTACGTCGCGCATATCCTACCTCGATAACCGCAAACCGCGAATGTAAATTCATCGAACGGGCAGATTCACTTGCTGCCGAAACCACTGCGTTCTCCACGGCGGCAGCATCGCGCTGGTCGCCGTTGCCCACAACCCGTTGCGTCGTCGATGCGCTTCCCCCTCTGCCTGTTCGACCGTCCCATGAAAATGGTACGCCACCCGCCGATCCGCCAGCACCATCCCGCGCCGCGCCAGGTCGGCCGCCACTGGTTGATCATCCTCCATAAACACAAACGCCATTAGCCGTCCCTCTCCATCGCGCGTCTGCGTTTGCTCCAATCGCAATGTCAACCATTGCCCTTTCAGGCTTGCGTTCAATACTTCAATCACTTTCGCATCCCAACTCGAATTAAACGAGGCAACCCCCATCAGCCGGACCGGAACCGGCGCTGAATTTTTGTCGATTCGAACGTTGATCACTTCACTTGAAGGCGCTGAGACAAATTCCACCCGCCGCCCATCAAACGCCGACCAATCATCGCGAAATCGATTTGATGCCCGCACATGATCCAGCAGCATCGACCCCATTAACAGGATGACCCCTAACCATACGGCGCCAACCATCCATTTCCGCCGGCGCAAAATGATCTCCGCCCGACCGGGTCCCCAGGAATGCAGTTCCACCTTGCCCATGCGGCTCATTTTGCACTAATGGCGCTGGGACGCGAAGAAAAATTCCAAAGATTGAATTTGCCCTACTTTTTCCCCAATTCAAACGCATCGTGCACGATCTGTAACGCCCGCGCTGCATCCGATTTCTCAATAATACAACTGATCTTGATCTCGCTGGTCGTGATATTCTGAATATTGATCTTTCCATCCGCCAGCGCTTTGAACATCCGCTGCGCCACGCCGGTGTGCACTCGCATCCCCACGCCTACCACGCTGACCTTGGCTAGTCCATCGTGATAAATCGGCTCGGTCTTGCCCCCCAATTCCTTGGCCAGCCGTTCCACCACCGGCTTGATATCATGCAAATCCCCGTGTTCGACGGTGAAGCTGATATTGGCGGTATTGTCGTCCATCACGTTCTGGATGATGTCGTCCACGACGATGTTGGCCGCCGCGATGTCGCCAAAGATTTTGGCGGCAACGCCCGGCCGATCGGGCACATTTTTGACCGTGACGCGGATGAGATCTTTTTTCAAAGCCGCGCCGGATACGACGATGTGTTCCATGTTAGGCGTCTCCGCGACGATCCACGTCCCTTCCGATTCATTCTGACTGTTCCGCACGTGGATCGGAACATTGTATTTCTTGGCAAACTCCACCGCCCGCGTCTGCAATACGCTCGCCCCCAGCCCGGAGAGCTCGAGCATCTCGTCATAACTGATGCGATCGATCTTCCGTGCCGACGGCACCAAGCGCGGGTCGGCCGTATAGATGCCGTCGACGTCCGTATAATTTTCACACACATCCGCCTTGAGCACCGCCCCGATGGCCACCAGCGTCGCGTTGCTGCCGCCGCGTCCCAACGTTGTGTAATCTCCCTCGGGCGTCACTCCCTGGAACCCCGCGATGATGACGATCTTTCCTGCCGATAGCTGTTCGAAAATCCGCTGTTTGTTGATCGATTGAATCCGCGCTTTGCTGAATGAGTTATCCGTCACCAGCCCGATTTGTCCTCCGGTGAAGCTGATTGCCTCGTGCCCCTGTGCGTGAATCGCCATCGCCATCAGCGCGATCGTCACCTGCTCCCCGGTGGCTAATAGCTGATCCATCTCCCGCTTGGGGGGCCGCTCACAAACCTGCTGCGCCAGCTTGATCAGATCGTCGGTCGAATCTCCCATGGCCGAGACAACGACGCAAACCTGATTTCCGGCTTTTTTGGCGTTAATCGCGCGCTGGGCGGCCCGGTGAATCTTACCTGCATCGGCCACGCTCGTACCGCCAAATTTCTGGACAATCAGACCCATAATTGCTTAGCAAGCCTCCGCTTAGTAATGGGATCGCGGAATTATAGAGCGCTGGCCGCTGGACTCAACGGCCCCGCGCCCGGTCTTTTGAACCCGCCCCCATCCTCTTAGAATGCCCCTGTTCATGACCACCCCGACCAAGCCACGCGCAAAGCTGTTCGATTGGGCTTGGTTCTTGCTCTTTGCGGTCGCTTCCTCCATTTACTGCGTCACGTCCGCATCGCGCCTCAGCGCCACGTTTGATGAGCCGAGCTACGTTTATGAGGGGCTTCGCCATTGGCACAATGGGAGCTATAAGCAACTGATGAAGTGGGGCACGATGCCGCTCCCCATCGACGTCGAAACGCTCCCCCTGAACACGGTCGAACTAATTCGCGGCAAGCCATTTGAAAACAACAACGCCGATTTTCGCCTGATTCTTCCTTGGGCGCGGGCGATGACCCTGATCTTTTGGTGGGTCCTCCTCGCCTACGCCTGGCTGGCCGCCCGGCAGCTCGGCGGTCCTTGGGCCGCCCGAACGGCCCTGGCCGCGATCGCATGCGAGCCCAATCTTTTGGCCCACGCCGCGCTGGCGACAACCGACATCGCGGTCGGCGCTTGCCTGCTCGCCTTCACCTATCACTTTGCCCGAGGCCGTGACGCGATCTGGCCCCAGCGCCGTCTCATTCCCGGCATCTGGTACGGCTTGTCGATCCTCGCCAAGGCCTCGGGCATGGTCTTTGGCGGATTCTGCATGATCGCCGTCGAAATCGGCCGCTTGATCCATTCCCATGCCAGCCGCGAGCAGTGGAAACAAGCGATCCGCCCCTTTGTGCGCGATGCCGCGGTGATTGTCGGAATCGGCATGGCCATCACGTTTTTCTACGTGGGCAGTGACTGGGGCCCCGAGCCAACCTTCATCACCTGGGCGCAAACGTTAAAGCCCGGCATCACCAGGACCAGCATGCTTTGGACCTCCGAGCATCTTCGCATCTTCACCAACGCCGGCGAAGGCATTGCCCAGCAGATCAAGCACAACATTCGCGGGCACGGCGCTTATCTGTTGGGCGGGATCTGGAAGCGAAGCGTGTGGTATTACTTTCCTGTTACGCTGTCGATCAAACTCACCGAATCTCTGCTGCTGGCTCCCGTGATCCTTTTGTTGGTGAATCGGCGGCGGCTGGCCAATTGGGCCGTACTGGCCGCCCTGATGCTCCTGGGGTTCAGCCTCAATAGCCGGGTGCAAATCGGCGTGAGGATGATGCTGCCCCTGATTGTGTTGGCATGCCTGGGCCTTTCGGTGGCCGCAGTGGGCGCCGTGGCCGACGTCAAGACCCAAGGCCGTCGCATCGCCGGCGCGGCCCTGATCGCCGCCGCTCTTCTCTGGAATGCCGCGGCATCGGCGCGCGTCTGGCCCAACGCGATCTGCTATACCAACGATCTCTGGGGCGGAACGGCCAATGGGTATCTGTTGCTCAGCGATTCCAACTACGACTGGGGGCAGGGCGTGCCGGATTTATTGAACTGGAACCGCGAATATGGCGGTGGCACGCTCGACGTCTGGTCTTTCTCGACTGATCCCCTGGTTCAGCTCCCGCCCTTGCATGTGTTGCCCCTGCATACGATGACTTTCGCCGACGATCGCGCTCTGGTCGGCTTCCTGCAGGGTCGGCGGCTGGTGGCCAGCACCACGCTGGTCTATGGGGCCTACGGCGACGGATCGATTCAGCAGGTTGCGCTCTACCTGCGCAAGTGCAAACCGACGGGTCGATCGCAGACGTTCCTGATCTATGATTTCACGGGAGACGCTTCAAACCCTGGGCGATGAACCGCATGCCCCTGCCGCCAGGCTATATGCCACGCGATTAGAGCCACGCCCTGGAGCGGCCAGAACATGATTGACAGGTGCGGCATCCATGGACCTTGAAGCCAGATCAGTGCGCTGAGAATTGCCCCCACGGCACTGAGATATGCGAGTTCGCGCCATCGCCAGGGGTTGAGCTTCAGCCACAAGCCGATCAGCAAAAACGCGGGCGCGAGCAGCGGGACAAACCAGCGAACCGAAGCGGCTAGCCCCGAATAGTTGCTCGAACCCGCCGCGCAAAGAAGCCACACGCCAACGCACAGCGCCAGTGCATACAGCGTCAGACGGCGATCGCGCATGCGCGGCAGGGCGATCATCGTGGGAATCAGGAGCAGCGCCGGAAGATTGAAATCGATGAAGCCGTGCTTGCTGAAGAGCATCTTGAACGCGTACCCGGCGAAATCCAACGGGTCCTTGTGTGCGCAGATCCCGCTCATGTTGGTCCTGTCGAAGGAAGAGCCGGGCCATTGGAGATATTGGGGGACGCTGTTGGCGGGGGCGAAGACGTGGCCGATGTGATAGTTCAGGATGTGGTGTAGAACGATCAGGGGGGCAGCGGCGATGAGATAAACAGCCAGATATCCAGCGCCGCGCGGACACCAGGCGATGAAAATCGCGGAGCAGGCGACCAATACCGGGCCGCCGGCCTGTTCGATGGCGTATCCCAATCCGGCGAGCGCTCCGAGCCAGATGGCGGCGGAGAATTTCGGCGCTGTATCAAATCCCATGGCCAGGAGCATCATCGCGGTCGTGACCGCCAGGAGGAGGATGTGGTTGTTGACGTTCCGGGTGTAGGGGAGGGCCAACGTCGCCAGGGCGAAGCTGCCGGTGAGCAGGTATTGGAGGTTGAGGTTTAGATCGATTTTGGCGGCGAGGCGCAGCATCAATAGGCAAGCGGCGACGTAGGCCAGGCCGCTGGTGGCAATGGTCATTATGTAGCAAAAAATCTTTGGATGTTCGGCGGCTTTGAGGCCGGTGGTGGATTGGATCGCCTGATAAAGGCCCGCCATCAGCAGCGAAGGGACAGGCGTTTTGTCGGAATACCAGTGGTTATCGATGAGCAATTTGTCGGATGTTCCATTGGGCAGGATAGGACGATAGGGATTGTTTGTCGCGGGAGGCTGAACAAAGATCGAGCGATCGATTGCCCAGGTGTGATCATCGACCAGAGACTGGACTGCGGCCAGGCGGCTGCCGTCGTTCCATCCGCCGGCGTAGGGGCGGGCGCTGACCAAGGCGATGAAAACGCACAGAAGGCCGATGAGTATCGCATTCGAGCGCGAGTGTTTCGGGATAGACGGCATTGGAGGATTACTTATGGGCGTGCCTGTCCGCCCGATTCCTGTGGGGCCAATTGCGCCAATGGAGGCTCGGGGACGCCGGGCATCACTGCAAAGCCCGAGGGCTTGGGGAGAAATTTTCCTTCGCGAACGTGGTTTTGGAGCAAACCGCGAAAACGGTCGATCTGAAGTGCCCCATCCGGCAATGCATCAAACGCGCGCTTTGGAATGATATGAATTTTCTGATGGTGATGAAGAACAAATAGCGATCGATGTTCCTGAAAGCGATTGAAATAAGCCCAATTGAAACGACACTCGGCCAATTCATCACGCGTCATCAATCCCCTGTCATCGGCACGCGCCTCTTGTTTCAGCGCAAGTGCCGGATTGTGCAGCCACATGGTTCTGGCTTTGGCTCGCGTCGTGAGATTGCTCAAAAGGATGATGACGAGCACCAAACCCATCCAAGGCAGAAATCCGACCACGGTTGCCGTCGCGGTGTCGGGGTGCCAAATGACAGTGGGGGCGAGCCATATCACCGCGCTGATCCCACCGATGACGGCCCAAACAATGATCGATGCCTTGAGTCGCCGGGCCCTGCCGGTGGTATTCCCAGGCTGGTTCTCGACGGATTTGCTTCGCAATCGTTTGAGGGTCGAGACGATCGTATAAATCGCGACCATCAGCGCGGGAATGGCCGTGGGAAATAGAACGACCCAAAGGTTTTGAGGCGGATATTCCGGCGCCAAAGATCCCGAAGAACCAACCGAGGCGGGCGGATGCGCCAGCCGCATCACGCAAAATCCCACGAGACATGCCATAAACAAAAGCCAGCCAAGCACGCCGCTCCACCAGGCGCGTTTCGTTGCCGGAGTTCCATCAGGCCGCAGCGGCCGCGAGGCCTCCTCGACATCGTCGAGCGTGAGCGTGTACTCCAACACGATGGGCTGGTCCGGCGCCATCGCTGGACTGTATCAGTTCCAAGCCGTCAACCGCAAACCCTGCACATCGACGTTACGCCGCCACTGGCTTGGGTGCATTCATTTCCACCGTAAATCCCCGGGAGGTCTCGCGAGGGATCAGATTCGCGAGATGCCGCATCGCGTTGAGTTCTTCCGCCGAGCCAAATGCCTCTTTGGGGATCATCAGCGCATTGGTTTCCGAGATGAATAGCAGAATGAGGTGCCGGGTTTCCTCCCATTTCACAAACCCCGGCCACTGATATTCCAGCCTCGAAACCAGATCGCTCACGACAATCCCCGCCGCTGAAATATCCGCCGTTTTATGCCGGTGAAGCTCAGGATGTTTTGTCCATTGGCGGGTCAGATGCGACTTGTGATTGATGGCAGCGATGGTGCTGACGTAGCCGAGCAGCAGGAGCCAGATGGAATGAGGAAGAAAAACCTGCCAGGAGAGGGAATGATGGGCGATTCCAACCGCGGAAAATCGGCGGCGAATCCACTGTTCAAAGATCAGCGCCCCAATCATCGCGACAAAGCTGCCCAGTGAAACCGCCTGTCGTATCGTCAGCCAGGGAAATTTACGTGATCGGAAACTGGCCGGCAGCGTCAGCGCGAGCCAGGTGAAGCCAAAGGCGACGAACGCGATCCACATATTCACCCAGGCGAGGTTGCCATCCGTGTCCCCGGCTTTGAACCACAGATAACGCGTGACGGCATAGTAGGCGCCAAAAACCGCCATCAGGACGGCGATCTGGATCGGCCCGTTGACCGGCCGGCGAGCGACGGTAATCGCGTCGGTCAGCTCGCGGAAATCGTCGATGGAGTTTTGGTATTGGATCAGCATGTGCGAGAAATCCGAAACCAGCCAGAAACCCGAATGAGAGCCTTCAAAACGACTCGTGGCAAAGGGACAAGTGGCCTCCGCCACCATGCTGATTCGTCATTTGGGAAGGGGGGCGTTATCCAAGGCCGGAATTGCCCCCGGGCCTGCGTCCGATAACGAAGGGAGTGAGGGCGTGCCGACGAGTTCCCCGCACTCGGGGCATCGATCGCTTTTGAGCATGAGGAGGGAGTAGTTGCAATTCGGGCAGTGGGGAACGTTCAGCTGAATCTTGAATTTCAGGCCGCAGGCAGTGCAGGATGTCTCCGCGGCATTGTGGGACAGGAGGAAGGTTTGTTGCGCGGCGCAGATAGGGCAAGTGAGTGCGAGGGATTTTAACTCCATCGCTTCGGCTGTAATTGACGATTTGCGGTTGAATGCGGCCAGCAGCGCGACAGCGACCGTGCCGCAGCCGGCGCAGATACCGGTGGCAAGCCCGGAGCGGGCGAATACATCTTCATCACTGCCGCTGCCAGCAATCGCGAAATCGATGATCACGCAGGCGATCCAGGCAAAAGCGGCGGTTGTCCATCGCAGCCAGTGATGGTTGGGCTTGAGCTTGCAAAGCCAAAGGAGATTCGTGTAGCCGATAAGGATCGTCAGGGTGGTGACGAGAATGAAGGGATTGTCGGAGTTTTGGGGTTCAGCCCAGGTGCCGTAAAGAGCCATCGCAAAGGAAATCATGGCGGCGGCGAAGCCAAGCCAGCGCCAATGGCGGCGGTCGGTGCCGGCGCCGGCGAGCGTGGAGCCCATCGCGATCGCCATGAACCAGCACGCCCAGCCGCTCATCCAATATTTTTCGCTGCCGGATGAGAGGAAGTTGATCTCCGATAAAATGGCGATAAGAAAAAAAACCAGTGAGGCTGCGGAGAATACGAGGCCCGCGATTCCGGCAAAGTGGCCTCCCCGAAGCTGACGGATATGGAAATAGATGGCGGCTGGAATCGCGGCGACGGGAAACATTACCGTGGCGAGCCAGAGTTGATCGTCATCGAAAGGGCTTGACACTGAAATGATGCGAAGGGGATTCCAGATGGCAACCATCACGACGAGAAATTCGACGAGAATGAAGGCCATCATCAGCAGGCCGGTGCGGCGGTTTCGGGGCGAATCGGGAAGGCGGCAGGCCCCCAGAAGCAATCCCGAGGCAATCGCAGCGGCAACCGAAGTTCCGATCATGCGATAGACTTCAACGCCATGGGGTATGAGAGCGGTTAGGATGCCCAGACCGGCGGACGCGGCCCGCGCCCCATGCCTGATTCCCAGGCCGAGGCGGCGATCGGCCGCGGGATCACACGAAAGCACATGGAGTGCCGCCAGTTTATGTGTTTTCCACATGAGGAAAAAGAGTACGCGTTTCATGGTTTGTGTTTCTCCTTGCGTTGTCACTAAGACAAGCGAGGTGCCATGTCGCGCTCTCTCTAGACGGTGCGAAGGTGCGGGTCAAAATGACGCGGGTGGGTGGGGCGAAAAGGATTTCGATTGCGTCAGGTGGGAACGGAGCCTGGATAGTCCCTTCTCCCCCGCGCACGGGGAGAAGGTGCCCGAAGGGCGGATGAGGGGGTCGTATGAGGCCCGGACCCCTCATCCGCGCTCCGCGCACCTTCTCCCCTCGCGGAGGGGAGAAGGAACTA
>CAZCKE010000038.1:0-15944 GCA_964499005.1 uncultured Tepidisphaeraceae bacterium | reverse complement strand
CGCCGGAAACCGCATCGACGCCGCCTGGGAATCGATCGAATCCGATTTCGGCCCCAAAACCCGCTCTGTCCTCCAGCGCCAGCCCATCGCCGATTACACGCCGGACGATCTCTGGTCCGAAACCATCACTCGCCTGATCTCTCCAGATGCCAACAGCCCCACTCTTCCGGATGGCCGCCCTCCCGCCCAGATCATCCGCTATCGCGGCCTCGTTCAGCTCCTGAATTATCTGATCGTCATCGCTCGCCGCATCGGCATTCAGCGCAAACGCCAGATGCGCCCGATCTCGTCCCTCTCCTCGACCGATGACGACATGCCCCAGCAGGACATCACCAGTGATGACGCCACCCCCGCCGAAAATGCCGAGTCGCGCGATGATGCTCAGGACCTCCGCTGGTCGATCTCCACCGCCTATTCCGCGCTCTCACCCGAGCAGCGTTTTCTGATCGCGATTGTCTACCGCCAGGGAAAGACACAAAAAGACGCCGGCTCCATGCTCGGCTGGAGTGAATTCAAAACCTGCCGCATCCTCGCCGCCGCCATGCAATTCCTCCGCCTCGCCATCGTCCGCTGGGCCGGCTCTGAATGGTCCGGCGAGCTCGCCGCCGCCTGGGAACAATCTTTGCAAAATTGCTGGAATCAGGTGCAACCCCCGCGACCCAAAGCTTCTAAACCGCAAGAGAAGGGCAACTTGGCGGCGAAGGGATAATTTTCGGAGACGATTTGTGTCCAATCCATCACGCCGAGAAATTCCCAAAACACGCGCCGCGCTGATCGCGACCCTACAAAAGGCAATGTCGGCACAAACCCCAAACCTCTCCCCGCTCAGCGAAGAGCAACTCGCCCTTCTCTGCCTGGGCCAATCCAACGACATCCCCCCCGCCGACCGCCGTCAACTCCTCGACCTGATCGCCTCCGACCCGCAGATCGCCGGCCTGGTCGCCGACCTCCGCTCCGCCGGCTGGGGCGCCGATGCGATGCCATCCGATGTCGCCACAATCATCTACCGTATTTCGGCTTGGACCTGCGCCGCCGCCGCGATTGTTTTCCTCGGCCTGGGCGCTTGGAGAATCGTTTCACCCCCATCAACCGCCGCCCCCGCCGGGCAAACCATCGCCATCGCTCCCCCGCCGCAGACACCTTCGTCTCCAATGAATCCATCGCCTCCCACCAACGTCGGCAACAATCAAAACCAAAACCCCGTCCAAGGCCAATTCATCCAACCCCAGCCTCCGGCTCAAACTCCCGCCCCAACCCCGCCATCCCCGACTCCATCATCGTCCGGCTTCGCCTCGCGCGATATCGCCCTGATCGCCTCTCTCGCGATCGCGATTCTCCTGACACCCTTCGCGATCCTATGGACCCGTTTTCACCGCGCCCGTCAATTCCCGATCAATTAATTTTCCCTTCTCCCCATGGACTCGAGGCCTGCGGTGAGCCCGTCGAATCGGGAGAGAGTCAGGGTGAGGGGCCTTCTCAAGTTACTCCTTCATCATTTCTCCCGCATTCCTTCGGGAATCACAAACCCACCCGCCGCTTTCTCCACACAAGCCGCCCCCGCCAGCGAAATCTCATCACGCCACAAATTCGCCACCACCTGAACTCCCACCGGCATCCCACTTCCGTCCATCCCCGCCCTCACCACCGCTGCCGGCCATCCCACTAGACTGAACAAGGCCGTATAAATCGTCGGATCCGCCGGGCAGACCAGCAAATCAAACCGCTCCATGAACAGCGCCATCCTCACCCGGAACTGATCCCATCGCTTTAAAAACGCCTCGTAAATTTCTCCCGCTCCGCTGCCCTCGGGATATCCGCGCCAATATTCCCGCGTGATCTCCCATCCTCCCGCCACGTCCGGCATCTGTGCATCCATGATCTCCGCCCCCGCTTCCTCCAGCGCCCTTCTCGCAAATTCCACCGCCTCGATCCCCTCTTCATTCGCCGGCTGCACATCACTCCCCCGAAACATCCCCACTCTCTTCCCCTTCAAACTCACCTCCCTCCAATCCCCCAGTTCCAGCGGCAACGTGCTCGGATCCAGCGGATCAAATCCACTGATCACTTCCAGCGCCGCCGCCACATCCGCCACCGACCGCGCCATGGGCCCCGCCACTGTCCGCATATCAAACGTCCCTGGTGCATCCGCCGCTCGCGGCACCCGTCCATTCGACGGCCGGATCGTCGCGATCCCACACGCCGACGCCGGCTGCCGCAAACTCCCTCCCGAATCACTCCCCAATCCCAGCGGCGACCCTCCCGCCGCGATCAGCGCCGCGCCGCCCCCGCTGCTCCCGCCCGCATTCTTCGCCGGGTCATACGGATTCCGCACCGGCCCATACCGCTCTTCTCGATCCTTCCACCACGTCGCCCGTGTCACGCTGATCAAAATCGCCCCCGCTTCGCGCAACCTCGCCACCGCCGTCGCATCCCGCTCCCGCGGCAGCTCCAGCAACTCCCCCATCCCCGCCATCTTTTCCAGCCGCGCCGCTTCCTTCACCGGATAAACATCCTTCACCGTAAACGGCACCCCATGAAACCTCCCTACTTCCTTCCCCTCCGCCACCGCCGCATCTACTTTTTTTGCCCGTTCCATCGCCGACTCCGGCGCGATCTGAATCACCGCGTTCAAAATCGGATTGACCTCCCCGATCCGTTCCAGATGCGCCCGGATCACCTCCTGCGCCGATACCTCTTTGCAGCGAATCATTTCCGCTAGTTCCAACGCAGAACGATAGATCAACGAATTCGTATTCATAAAGTCCGCCACCAATGAAAACTCGCGCGCCTTGGGCCCGATTTTCGGACGGAGTTAAAACTGCGCGCAGTATGACTCGGGAAATCGCCGCGCGTTTCACGCGGCACAGAGCTCAACCAGAAATAAAAATTAGCGGACTGTCATTAAGTTTCGGCCACGAAACGCCTTTGCGTTCCGCGCCGGACAAATCCACTATAACAATCCGACCCGAACACGACCAACCTGCCCCGCGACTCCCTTTCCTCACTTGTAATAGCCGCGCGGCGCAAGCCCGTGGATTCAGTCTTCAATTCCGCCCTTGGACGGCTTGAGGGGAAGGAGGCGAGGGTGGTGAGAGCCCGAGAGAGGCGGGAGAGGAACCTTGGGGCCGTATTGTTCCTCTCCCGCCTCTCTCGGTCCGCGTTTGAATTTGCGTTTGAATCCCGCTCAAATCGCGACGAAAAACTATCCCCATCTAATATTTCCAAATCGCACAACCGACTTTCGCTCCCTGCAATTGCTTTGCCGAATCAAAATTCCAAGATGAATCAGATGCATGAAAAATGCCCTCGAACCAAGCCTTTGTTGAACTACGATATTCTTCTGGCAGCTCAAGACTAACGGTTGTAGGTGGATGACTTGGCCACACTGGCATAGTCCTTAAGAAGTTGCGAGCCATTTGGTACTGTGAAGCTATATCCAATTGAACCAAACTATCTTTGCGGGCCTTGTTTAATTCCCAGCGATTTGCATTCCCACCTACATAAGTTTGACCAGATGGATATCGATAATTCGGCATTTCTCTGAAAAATACGACTTGAAACAGTGCCCCATGAAATCCCTCATCGCGCAATCGTTGAAGTTTTTTAGAATCTTTGGCGAGGGATCCTTCCTTGCCGTTACTTGGGCCATAAAATTTGGGCAACGTTCCTTCCCATATTGCTTTAACCTCGACCACAACCTCGTGCGAACCGCCACCCCAGCGTATATCCGGCTCAGTTCTATGACCATTCCAAACCCACGAAACGTCATCATGAACCTCGCGGATTTGAGTCCTTAGAATATCCACAAGGTTGCCGTTAACGGCCCGCTTCATCTGATCAATCAACGAACTTGGGAAACAGAATGATTCTCCATTCGGTCCCAAACCCAGCGTGTTAACACATTTGAGGTAGCCAGTCCCTCTCGTGCCGGCCTCGCAACTCCGATCGATAAGGCCGCTAAGAACCCAAAATGCGTGATGGCCCATCATCGTCTCGCAAGCGTTTGCGAGCATTTTCAGCTCAGACTTTTCGCTCCGTATTTCAGACATCGAATTCCCTGTCTCCGCGATTATCTGCTTCCATAAGAGATGTAACCAGCCCTCTAGCAATCAATGGGTTTGCGCTATTCGCCAAAACTCGTCCGACCCTAAAAATATTTTTCACCCATAAAACTTCCGCACCCCTAACCGCTAATCACCAATCGCGAACCACTCCTCCCGCGCGCAGCTCCCCTATATAAGGGGCCACGGGGTGAAGGTCGCTCAATGATTTTTCACAACCCCTTTGCCGGCCAAACCTTCCCCGCGTTTTCTCCCTTCAATCTAATTTCGTTTGGCGCGCGCGACCCCTCGCAAAAAACTGTTCCAGGAACAAAATCCAAACCGTTAAACCCTTGCCCCCAAACCAATTACAGCCCTTAAAAACCGAAATCCAATCGCGCGCAACACTTTTCGCATCCCATCCCAACCCATTATCCAATCAATACTTAGCCTCAATCCTCAAATGTGCGACAAGCGACAGGCTCCGTCCCCGCCTCGCTCCCCCTCACCCTGCCGAAACCGGCCGGCCGACTGAAAACAAGAACCTCGCAAACCTCGGACAGTCATTGGCGCGGCGTAGGCGCTCATAGACCATTCCACGTCCGCTATCTCGACGCAACGGAGTACCGCACATTTTGATACGTCTCCATGTCGGGTCATTTTCAATCGCGGAATTCGTGGTTTTATCGTCCATGGCGTTTAAAGAAAGATGCTTAATCCGTTTGGTTATGCCGACCGATATCGGGACAAGTTACTTGAGCATCAAGGTTTATTGAATCGTCTTCAATTTCTGATTCGAAAAACCTTGAGGCGATGGTCGGGATTCCAAATCGCTTTCAAAGATCTGCTGCCAGGCGCGGTTATCAGCAGCCGAAAAGCCTGGCGGCGGTCGCTTGCGGGCATGCCTTAGCCGTCATGTCAGGGCGGCAATTCTCGGGAATCCTAAATTAGAAAACGGCGACCGATTCGCCGCGAACGTTGGAGGACCGCTTGATCCGAGCGCGTCGTTGGGCATCTCGCATTCTTAAAAGCCAGCTCAGCCTGCGGCAGCGGTCTCGCGCCGTCTCGGCGGTCATGGAATCATTGGAGCGGCGACTACTTTTCACATGGACCGGCGCAACCAGCGGAAGTACCAACGACGCCGCTCACCAATACAACAACGTCGCCAACTGGGCCGGCGGAGTCATCGACGATTCGTTCTCCGGCGTGACCTTCACCGCCAACACGACGATCTATTTCACCGCCAATCGCACCACCGGCGCTTCGGGGCTGAATCTCGGCTACAGCGGCAATTTCAACCTCACCTTCATGTCGTCCACCGTAACGACCCGAACCCTGACGCTGGCCGGCAACATCTCCAGCGGCGTCGCCAATCAAAGCGTCACCCTCGGCGACGTGACCAATACCGATGACTTGAGCCTGGCGTTGGGAGCAGCCACACGCACGTTCAATACGGCTAACAATGAGACGCTCTCGGTTGTCAATGTGGTTTCGGGAACGGGGGCAATCACCGCGGCCGGGTCCGGAACACTACTCCTGAGCGGGGCCAATACGTACAGCGGCGGAACGACGTTGTCATCCGGTCAACTGGACCTCAACAGCGCCAAATCGGTGGGCACCGGCCAACTGACCATCAACGGCGGCACCCTCGATAACACCAGCGGCGGAACGATCACGCTCAGCAACAACAACACCCAAACCTGGGGCGGAAATTTCACCTTTCTGGGGACCAACAATCTCACCTTAGGCACCGGAGCCGTGACGCTCGGCGCCAATTGCACGATGACGATTTCATCCGGTATCTGGAGCGACAGCGGAATTATTTCCGGCGCGTTCAGCCTCACAAAGACGGGCTCCGGCACTCTCACGCTTTCCGGGGCCAATACATTTTCCGCCGGCATGACGCTCTCCGCCGGTCAATTGAATATCAATAATGCCAAATCGATCGGCTCCGGCACGTTCACCATCAACGGCGGAACCATCGACAACACCAGCGGAGGCGCGATCACCCTTAGCAACAACAACGCCCAGACGTGGGGCGGCAATTTCACCTATGTCGGAACCAACAGCCTGAATCTGGGAACCGGCGCGGTCACGCTATCGACCAATGTCACCCTCACCGGGTCCGCCAGTACCCTGACGGTCGCGGGAATCATCGGCGACTCCGGCAGCGGATTTAGCCTCGCAAAATCCGGCGCCGGCACACTGGCGTTAACGGCCGCAAACACCTACAGCGGCGGGACGACCCTCAACGCCGGCGTCTTGAGCTTCGCCAATACTGCCCTTGGCGCGGGAAATATTACCTTTGGCGGCAGCGGCACGCTGCAATGGAATGGCGCCAACACACAGGATGTCTCCAGCACGATTCAAGCCATCGGGTCGGGAATTACCGCAACGTTCGACACCAATGGCAACAACGTCACGCTGGCCGCCGTGTTGGGCGGCAACGGCGCCATTGCCAAAATCGGCGCGGGGGCCCTGACGCTCACGGGCGGCAATACATTTGCCGGAGGAGCGACCCAGTCGGCCGGTCAGCTCAACATCAATAACGCCACGGCGATCGGCTCGGGCACGCTCACCATCGGCGGCGGAACCATCGACAACACCAGCGGCGGGGCTATCACGCTCAGCAACAACAATGCAGTGACCATCTCGGGAAGCTTTACGTTCACCGGCAGCAATGCTCTGAATCTCGGGACCGGCGGCGTTTTGCTCGCCGGCAACAAAACCATCGCCGCCAACGCCAGTACGCTCACCCTCGGCGGCGTCGTCTCCGACGGCGGTAACGGCTTCAGCTTGTCCAAGGCCGGAGGCGGCACTCTCACACTCAACGGCGCGAACACCCTTTCGGGAGGCGTGACAACATCGAATGGAACGTTGAACCTGGGGAACGCCGGCGCGATCGGCTCCGGCACATTTACCATCAACGGCGGGGCCATCGACAACACCAGCGGAAGTGCGATGACTCTGACCGGCAACGATACCCAAGTCTGGGGCGGAAGCTTTACCTTCGCGGGAACCAATAGTCTCAATCTCGGCACCGGCGCCGTCAGTATGACCGCCAATCGCACGGTCACCGTCTCCTCAGCGACTTTAACTGTCGGCGGCGCTATCTCCGGCGCGTTCAGCCTGACCAAATCGGGAAATGGCACGATCCAATTGTCCGGCAACAACACCTATTCCGGCGGCACCACGCTCTCGGCCGGGCAGATTAACATCAATAGCTCCACCTCGCTGGGCACGGGAACCTTCACGATCAACGGCGGCAAGATCGACAACACCAGCGGCGGAGCCATCACCCTGACCAACAACAATGCGCAAATATGGGGTGGAAACTTCACCTTTACCGGCACGAACAATCTCGACCTGGGCAGTGGCGCGGTGACCTTGACCGGCACCCGAACCATCACCAACAACGGCGGGAACCTGACCATCGACGGCATCATCTCCGGCGCTTTTGGCGTGACAAAAGCCGGAAACGCGACGCTGACCTTGACCGGAAGCAACACCTATTCAGGCACGACCACTCTGTCCGCCGGACTATTGAATATCAACAATTCCGCCGCGATCGGCACGGGCACGTTCACGATCAATGGCGGCACCCTTGATAACACCAGCGGCGCGGCCATCACTCTCAGCAACAACAACGTTCAGACATGGACCACGAGCTTTTCTTTCGCCGGTAGCAACGATCTGAACCTCGGAACAGGCGCCGTGACCCTCACCGGGAACCCAACGGTCACAACCACCGCCGGGAATCTGACCGTCGGCGGTGTGATTTCCGGCGCTCATAATATCGTCAAAGCAGGTTCCGGCACGCTCACGCTCAATGGCGCAAACACCTACTCGACGGGAACGACTCTGTCGGCGGGACAGCTCAACATCAACAACTCAACCGCCCTGGGCACCGGCTCATTCGTCATCAACGGCGGCACGATCGACAACACCAGCGGCGCGGCCATCACCAACACGAGCAACAACGCTCAAACCTGGAGCGGCGATTTCACATTTGCCGGCAGCAGCGACTTGAATCTTGGCACCGGCGCCGTGACCTTGAGCGCGAATCGAATCGTCACCGTCTCCGGCGGCACATTTACCGTCGGCGGGGTGATTTCCGGCGCGCATAGCCTGACCAAATCGGGTTCCGGCGCGCTCGCGCTCGCCGGCGCCAACACATTTTCCACCGGCATGACGCTTTCCGCCGGCCAATTGAACATCAACAACGCGAAAGCCGTCGGCAGCGGAACGTTCACCATCAACGGCGGGGCCCTGGACAACACCAGCGGCGGTGCGATTACCTTGAGCAATAATAATGCCCAAACTTGGGGCGGGGATTTCACGTTTGCCGGGAGCAACAATCTCAACCTGGGCACCGGCGCGGTGGCGCTGGGCGCCAATCGCACCGTGACTGTTTCAGCCGCAACGCTTACCGAAGGCGGAGTCATTTCCGGCGCCTTCAGCCTGACCAAATTGGGAGCGGGGACACTGACATTGACCGCGGCGGACACCTATAGCGGCGGGACCTCCATCAACGCGGGTGCCCTAAGCTTCTCCAATAACAGCCTGGGAACAGGGAATATCACTTTCGGCGGCAACAGTACGCTTCAATGGAACGGCGCCAATACGCAGGACATTTCGAGCAAGGTTCAAGCCATCGGTTCGGGCATCACGGCCACATTCGACACCAACGGCAACAATGTGACTTTGGCCAGTGTGCTCAGCGGCAACGGCGGCATTGCCAAAATCGGCGCGGGCAAGCTGACTCTTTCAGCTGCGAATACGTTTGCCGGCGGGACGACGTTGTCCGCGGGCCAGTTGAACATCAACAACGCCGCCGCTGTCGGCTCTGGCGTATTCACGATCAACGGCGGCACGATCGACGACACCAGCGGCGGCGCGATTGTGCTCAGCAACAACAACGCCGTTGCATTGAACGGCGGCTTTACGTTTGCCGGAACCGCCAACCTGAATTTCGGCACCGGCGCCGTTACGCTCGGCGGAAGCCCGACCCTGACCATTTCCGCCAGCACGTTAACCATTGGCGGCGCGATTGGGGACAGCGGCAATGCTTATGCGATCACCACGGCCGGCTCCGGCACGCTGAAACTGACGGGCAACAATATCTTCAGCGGTGGCGTCACCATCGGCGCCGGCACGCTCCTTGCGGATAATGCCTCCGGATCGGCAACGGGCTCGGGCGCGGTGACCGTCAACAGTGGCGCAACACTCAGCGGCACGGGGACCGCCAGCGGGTCCGTCACTGTCAATTCCGGAGCCCATCTCGCGCCGGGCGATGGGGGCACGTCGGTGTTTAATACCGGGAGCCTGATCCTCGGGTCCGGCTCCGACCTCGACATCGTGCTCAACGGAAACACGGCCGGCAGCGGTTATGACCAGATCAATGTGAATGGTTCGGTGACGGTAAGCGGAAGCAATCTGAATCTTAGCGGCAGCAGGTCCACTCATGATGGCACGGTCCTGACGATCATCCGCAACAATCTGGGCGGCACGGTGAGCGGCAATTTCGCGGGGCTGGCCGAAGGCGCGACCGAGGCATTCAACAGCGTGACCTATACGTCTAGCTACCAGGGCGGAGCAGGCAACGACGTTGTATTGACCGCGAATCCGGCGGTTACAACCGCGACCGTCGCGTCCGGCAGTAATCCATCCGTATTCGGCCAATCCATCACATTCACCGCCACCGTTGCGTCCACGTCTTCCGGTACGCCGACGGGAACAGTGACGTTCATGGATGGAGCGACATCGCTGGGAACAGCCGCTCTCAATGGGTCGGGACAAGCGGTACTGAGCACCTCGGGTCTATCGGTCGGCAGTCACTCCGTCACAGTTGTGTACGGGGGAGATACGAATTTCGCGACGAGCACGTCGCCAACGCTCACTCAAACTGTTAACCAGGATACCTCAACCTCTGTCGTAGCTCCTTCGGCCAATCCCTCGGTGTCCGGCCAATCGGTGATGTTCACCGCCACCGTCACGGCCAACTCCCCCGGCTCAGGCATGCCGACGGGAACCGTCACATTCAAAGATGGATCAACGGTCCTGGGCGCCGGTCTGTTAAACGGCTCGGGTCAGGCCACGTTTAACACGTCAGCGCTGTCAGTGGGAAGCCATTCAATTACAGCAGTCTATGGTGGAGACGGCAACTTCACGACCAGCACCTCGTCGGCCTTCACTCAGACCGTTAACCAGGATGCATCAACGTCGGTCGTGATCTCCTCGGCTAATCCATCGATATTCGGCCAGTCGGTGACGTTGACGGCGACAATCACAGCCAATTCCCCCGGCTCAGGTACGCCGACGGGAATGGTCACGTTTGAGGATGGATCAACGGTGTTTGGGACAGGAACGTTGAACGGATCAGGTCAGGCTGCCTTTAATGCCTCGGGCCTATCGGTTGGCAGTCACTCGATCACGGTCATATATGGCGGGGACACTCACTTCACAACCAGCACGTCGTCGGCCCTGACGCAAACGGTGAATCAATCGACCACAAATGCCGTCGTCACATTGTCCTCTAATCCAGCAGTCTTTGGACAGAGCATCACTCTGACGGCAACGGTAAGCGCCAACGCTCCGGGTACTGGAACTCCAACCGGGACAGTGACATTCAAAGATGGATCAACGGTCGTGGGGACAGGAACATTAAATGGCGCGGGAATCGCCACGTTTAGCACTTCGGGGCTGTCGGTGGGGAATCACTCGATCACCGTTGTCTATGGCGGTGATACGAACTTCACAACCAGCACGTCGGCGATAGTAACCGAGACGGAGAATCGGGATGCAACGAGCAGCGCGGTATCGGCTTCCGTTAACCCCTCAGTCTTCGGGCAGGCAGTAACATTCACGGCGGTCGTAACGGCCGGTTCTCCGGGTTCGGGCACGCCAACCGGCACGGTGACATTTAAGGATGGATCCACGGTCCTGGGCACAGGAACATTGAACGGCTCGGGAGTTGCCACGTTTAGTACTTCGGGGCTGTCGGTGGGGAACCACTCGATCACCATGGTCTATGGTGGTGACAGCGATTTCACGACCGGCACCTCATCAGCGCTCGCTCAAACTGTTAATCAGGATGCCTCAACCTCTGTCGTGGCCCCTTCGGCCAATCCCTCGGTGTCCGGCCAATCGGTGACGTTCACTGCCACGGTCACGGCCAACTCTCCCGGATCGGGCACGCCGACCGGCACCGTGACGTTCATGGATGGCGCAACCTCGCTGGGAACATCCTCTCTGAACGGTTCCGGCGTTGCGACTCTGGGTATCTCAAGCCTGTCCGTCGGCAGCCATTCGATCACGGTCGTGTATGGCGGAGATACCAATTTCACCTCAAGCACCTCGTCGACACTTACTCAAACGGTGAACCATGATTCGACAAGCAGCGCGGTGTCATCGTCGATCAACCCATCAGCATCCGGCCAATCGGTGACGTTCACTGCCACGGTCACGGCCAATTCCCCCGGATCGGGCATACCGAGCGGCACCGTGACGTTCATGGACGGCGCAACCTCGCTGGGAACATCCTCCCTCAATGGATCGGGAATCGCGGCACTCAGCACTTCGAGCCTGTCGTTCGGCAGCCATTCCATCACCATCATCTATGGAGGAGATGCGGATTTCACCGGCAGCGTCTCTTCCGCACTCACTCAGTCCGTGGGCCAGGATACGACCAGCGCGGCTGTTAATTCATCAACGAATGCCTCCTCCTTCGGCCAATCGGTGACATTCACAGCAACCGTGACAGCCGGCTCGCCTGGCTCGGGAACGCCAACAGGTACGATGACTTTCATAGATGGCCTGACGGCCTTGGGCATGCAAACGCTGAACGGCTCGGCACAGGCCACGCTCACCACATCGGCTCTAGCGGTGGGAAGCCACACGATCACGGTCGTCTACGGCGGCGATACGGATTTCTCAGGCGCGACATCGTCCGCGCTCATTCAAGTCGTGAATCAGGCGACCACTTCAACGGCATTATCCCCATCGACGAATTCGGCAGCATTCGGTCAATCCATCACGCTGACGGCAACGGTGACCGCCAATGCTCCAGGCTCCGGTACGCCAAGCGGGTCCGTTACATTCATGGACGGCGCAACATCGCTGGGCACTGGCGCCTTGAACGGCTCGGGCATCGCGACGCTGACGACGAGCCTTCAACTGGGCAGTAATTCGATCACTGCCGTTTATGGCGGCAGCACTGACGATACCGGTAGCACCTCGGCCGCCTCGAACATAACGGTAAATCCGGATGCGACCAGTAGCGTGGTCTCGTCCTCGGCCAGTCCCTCAGTCTTTGGCGAATCGGTGACATTTACGGCGGTTGTGACGGCTAATTCGCCCGGCTCCGGCACACCAACCGGCACGGTGACGTTCATGGACGGCGCGACTTCGTTGGGAACAGGCGCGCTCAATGGCTCGGGCCACGCTACGTTGTCCGTATCGAGCCTATCGGTGGGCAGTCACTCCATCACGGTTGTCTATGGTGGAGATACAGATTTTACCGGCGGCACCTCATCGGTGATCACCCAAACCGTGAATCAAGACTCGACAACTAGCGCCGTCTCATCTTCGGCTAATCCGTCGGTGCTGAACCAATCCGTAACATTTACGGCAACCGTGACGGCGAACTCGCCTGGCTCGGGCATGCCAACCGGCACCGTGACGTTCATGGATGGCGTAACTTCGCTGGGAACCTCAACCTTGAATGGCTCGGGAATCGCAACGCTTAGCACTTCCAGTTTCGGCCTGGGCGCTCATTCCATCACGGTTGTCTATGGTGGGGACGCGGGCTTCACCGGCAGCACGTCATCAGCACTCACTCAAACGGTGAATCAGGATGCGACGGCTACAACGCTCGGCTCCTCAATGAATCCTTCCTCGTTCGGACAATCCGTGACGCTCACCGCGACGGTTACGGTCAATTCGCCGGGCGCAGGCACGCCGACTGGCACCGTGACGTTCTCGGATGGCATCATCACCTTGGGCACGCAATCGTTGAATGGCTCGGGACAGGCTTCGCTCTCCACGTCGGCCTTATCGGTGGGAAGCGACATCATCACGGCCGTCTATAATGGCGATGCCAATGACGTCTCCAGCACGTCGTCAGGCCTCAGCCAAATCGTGAATACAGCCGTCCCGATCAAGCTGGTGTTTAACCAACAGCCGACAGATACGGCTGCCGGCGGTCCAATTTCACCGCCATTGACGGTCGAAATTGAAGACCAATTTGGTGATCTGCTGACCGACAACACCTCCGATGTCACTCTTTCATTGGCCAGCGGAACCGGAACTCTTCTGGGCACGCTGACCGTCCAGGCCAGCGGCGGCGTGGCGACGTTCAGCAATTTGGCGATCAATACTGCCGGCGCATATAGCATCGCGGCCAACGACGGCTCATTAATCGGCGTGACCTCCAACAGATTCAACATTGCCCCAGCGGCGGCATCGCGGGTGGTTTTCCTTCAGCAACCGGCCGGCGCCGTTACAAATCAGACCCTAAGCCCGGCTATTACCGTGGCGGTCGAAGATTCGTTCGGCAACCTCATCACCAGCGACGCGTCCAACATCACGCTCGCCTTGGCCGGAGGCGCGGGCAACCTGAACGGTACGCTGATTGTCGCGGCAGTTAGCGGCATTGCATCTTTCAGCACGCTGTCGCTGGACACAGCCGGAAATCACACCCTATCGGCAAGCGATGGATCATTGACCGGCGCGACCTCCGACTCGTTCACGATCGCCTCGCAACCCGCTCAGCTGACGATTGGAAGCCAGCCAACCAATGTCACCGCCGGCGCGGCCGCCCCGCCGATTGTGGTCGACATCGACTTGCCGGGCGGCGGCATCGATACCGGATTCAATTCCCCGGTAACGCTCTCCATGGCGAGCGGCCCGACCGGAGGGCAATTGGCCGGAACACTCACCGTCTCCGCGCAAAACGGCATCGCCACGTTCAGCGATGTGCAGATCACCGTGGCCGGCAGCTATGTGCTGGCGGCGTCGGCGGCCGGAGGAATCCTGGTCCAGACCGCGCCGATCGCCATTGCTCCCGGCCCCGTCCAGCAAGTCGCCGCCACGCAACAGCCCAATCCCAGTTGGCAATTCGGCCCGATTTCACCGGCCATCGTGATCGCTCAGCGCGATCAGTTCGGCAACCTGGTGACAACCGGCGGCACCGCCTTTACTGCAAGCATCGTTTCAGGGCCTGCCGGGGCGATTCTTTCCGGCACAACTACCGTGTCGGCAATCAACGGCTTTGCCACGTTCAGCAACATCTCCGTGAATTTACCGGGTGATTACACTTTAGCGTTCACGAATGGCGCCGAATCGCCGGTCATCATCAACTCGCTGCAAATCGTTTCGATTCCAGCCAGGCCGTTTTCGTTCAATGGGATGCGTCTGAGCAATCGGGCTATTCTGTTTCAGCAACAGGAAAATGCCCCTCTGATCGTCGCCAGCGGCCCGCCGGCGATTGCCCCCTCGGTATCCAATGTACTGCCAGGCGTTTCATCGCTTCCCAGCGCCATCGATATCGCGGCGGTCCAACCGCTTGGGTCTGACATCGATTTGCAAGCATTGTTCAGTTCGATCTCCGTAACGGCGCCCGATTTTCTTAAGAGAATCCTCGAATCGACTTAGAAAATACCGTATCCCTGTTTAAGCCTCATGGGAATGCCCTGATCAGAGTGACCTGTTGATTTCCGTGCTTAGCCAAGGTGAGCGAGAACGAACGAAGAGTCTGGGTTCGTGAGAGCGGAGGGTTCAGATATTGAACGTAGACGGCTGTCCGGGAGGAAAAACGCCACCATCTTCGAGGGGCTCGAAACTCGCCTTAATCCGCTGAAGTGGAGTTCCGCGCTTGGAACTCGAACCAGTATACCACTTCTGGCGGCTCTCAGATCCTTTTTCAAGGACAATCCCACCTGGGAATGACCTTGTCCTTTAGGGTTTTGGGTATCCCCACACCCTTCCCCTACAGGGGATACCCTCCTGTTTTGATTGAGTCTTGTAGAGCAATAGTTTGGGAGCGTTTAATGATTCGCGTTCCGCCCAGACAGCCGTCCCCTTTCCCTGTCGGAACCTCATCCCTCACGGTCTTCGGTTCCTCGCTCGCTCACGCTCGCTTGGGCAAAGCGGCCGGCTGCTCGCCCGCCTCACGGCGGCCTCGCCAACGGGTTCTCTACTCGGGTTGGGGGGAAAGATTTTTTTGTCGGCGCGTATTTTTGTTTAATAATATTACAATATTAATTGCGTCTATGCCTGTGGATATCGCAATGTGCGATATACTCCTCCGGGAAGATCCGAAACACTGCAGCACCGGCTGATTCGAGTTTCCGATCAAGCCTCTGTTACCCTGGCGACTCGATACAACACGCATGCCGCCAGTCGTCTTCGCACGTTTGGAGCGCAACAAGCGCCGCTCCCTGGATCAGGGGCTTGCTCGGGGACATGAGCGGCGCACATCATCAAGACGATAATCGAGTCGCCTATATCGGCGTCAGAGAGCAATGGGGCGGAAACGAACCCTTCGGCCTTTTGCCTGCCGACCGTCGCCAGCACGTCTACTGTGTCGGTAAAAGCGGCACGGGCAAGACAACACTCCTCCGTAATCTCATCATCCAGGATATTGAACTTGGCCGAGGAGTGGGCGTCATCGATCCCCATGGTGACTTAGCCGAAGACCTGCTTGATTCGATTCCGCCGTGGCGTACCGAGGATGTTGTTTATTTCAATCCAGCCGACTTAGATCATCCGATAGGGCTCAATCTACTCAAGAATGTGCCGCCGGAATGGCGGCACCGAATTGCTTCGGGCGTCGTGGGCACCATGAAGGCGATCTGGAAAGATTCCTGGGGCGCCCGCATGGAATATATCCTCTATGCGACTGTG
>CAZCKE010000037.1:6785-15971 GCA_964499005.1 uncultured Tepidisphaeraceae bacterium | reverse complement strand
AAATAAGGAGAGAGATATCCCTTATCGAACTGCATGCCCTCGGTGTATTCGAGAACGGATTCGGTGCTCTTGCCCTCGTCGACGGTGATGACCCCTTCCTTGCCGACTTTTTCCATGGCATCGGCCATGAGGTCGCCGATTTTCTCATCGCCGTTGGCACTGATGGTTGCGACCCGCTTGTAATCCTCACGGCCTTTGACCTTCTTCGATTGAGCCGTGATGGCTTCGGCGGCGACCTCGGCGGCTTTGATGATGCTGCGCTGGATAATCACGGGATTGACGCCGGTCGTGACCGAGCGGAGGCCTTCGGTGTAGATGGCCTCGGCCAGGACGGTGGCGGTGGTGGTGCCGTCGCCGGCGACGTCGCCTGTTTTGCTGGCGACCATATTGACGAGCTTACCGCCCATATTTTCAAAGGGCTGGGGAAGCTCGATCTCCTTGGAGACGGTGACGCCGTCTTTGGTGATGCGGGGGCTGCCGAAGGATTTCTGGAGGACGACGTTGCGTCCGCGGGGGCCGAGGGTGGCCTTGACGGCGCGGGAAAGTTGAGAGAGCCCGTTGGCGATCTCGGTACGGGCGTCACTGTTGAATTTCATTTGTTTGGCGGCCATGGATATTGCTCCGTTGTTTCTTTTGCCTTCTTGTCACGTCTTCACGTCTTCACGTTTTCAGCCCAGCACGCATGAAACGTGAAAACGTGAAGAAAAAACCGAACTACTCGAGGATTCCCAAAATGTCGGACTCGCGGAGGATGACGAATTTTTCGCCGTCCACTTCAATGTCCGTTCCGCTGTATTTGCCGTAGAAGATGGTGTCACCGTGGCGGACGGCCAGATCCATGTGCTTCCCTTTTTCGTCGAGCTTGCCGGGACCGACGGAAATGACTTTGCCCTTGGTGGGCTTTTCCTTGGCGGAATCGGGCAGCACGATGCCGCTGGCGGTTTTGGTTTCGGCTTCGGATTGCTTGACGATCACGCGGTCCTGGAGTGGTCGAAGTTTCATGATTGAGTTCCTCTTTCCTTTTCAGTTCGTTTCAAAGTTTATTTACTCAAGCCATTACATCATGTCATCCATGCCGCCCATGCCACCCATTCCGCCCATGCCACCGCCGTGATCGTGGCCATGGCCAGCATGGTCGTCTTTGGCCTTGGGGGCTTCGACGACGATGCAATCGGTGGTGAGCAGAAGAATCGCGACCTCGGCGGCGTTTTGCAGGGCGGTGCGCTCGACCTTGGTCGGCGTGATGATGCCGGCCTTGACGACGTCAACGTATTCGCCGGTGAGGGCGTTGAAGCCTTCATTGTCCTTGCTCTCCATCACGCGGCGGACGACAACGGAGCCGCTGGTGCCGGCGTTGTCGGCGATCTGGCGGAGTGGAGCGGTCAGGGCCTGGCGGACAATTTTGACGCCGGCGGCTTCATCGCCTTCGAGCTTGAGGTTGCCGCCGCCATTAAGAGCCTTAAGAGCACGGATCATGGCCACGCCGCCGCCGGCGACGACGCCTTCCTCGACAGCCGCGCGAGTCGCGTGGAGGGCATCCTCAATGCGGGCCTTTTTCTCCTTGAGCTCAGCTTCAGTTGCAGCGCCGACGTTGATCTGTGCCACGCCGCCGGCAAGCTTGGCTAGGCGTTCCTGGAGCTTCTCGCGGTCATAATCGCTGGTGGTGATATCAATCTCGCGGCGAATCTGCTCGATGCGCCCCTGGATTGACTTGGTATCACCGGCGCCTTCGATGATCGTCGTGTTGTCGTTGTCGATGCGAACGAGCTTGGCTTGCCCCAACTGATCGACTTCGACCTTATCCAGCTCGATGCCCAGGTCCTTCATGATCGGCTCGCCGCCGGTGAGGACGGCAATGTCTTCGAGCATCGCTTTACGGCGGTCGCCATAGCCGGGGGCCTTGACGGCGGCGACGTTGAGGATGCCGCGGAGCTTGTTCACAACGAGGGTGGCCAGGGCTTCGCCTTCCACGTCCTCGGCGATGATCAAGAGGGGACGCTTGGCCTTTTGAATTTTTTCCAGAAGCGGGATGAGCTTGGCCGCGGAGGAAATTTTGTCCTCGTAGACCAAAACAAATGCTTTTTCCAATTCGACGATCATCTCGTCGGGATTGGTGATGAAATTGGGGGAAAGGAATCCGCGATCAAATTGCATTCCCTCGACGACATCGACGAAAGTGTCGAGGGCTTTGCCTTCCTCGACGGTGATGACGCCGTCTTTGCCGACGCGCTCGAAGGCATCGGCCATGATGCTGCCGATGGCGGTGTCGTTATTGGCGGAGATGCTGGCGACGGAGGCGATGTCCGCTTTGCCGTTGATCGGCTTGGATTGCTTTTTGATATTTTCGACGACGGCTTCGACGGCTTTGCGGATGCCGCGGGCCAGGGCCATGGCATCAGCGCCGGCGGCGAGATCGCGGGCCCCATCCCGGAAAATAGCCTCGGCCAATACCGTCGCCGTGGTCGTGCCGTCCCCGGCGACATCCGACGTCTTCGTGGCCGCTTCCTTGACGAGCTTGGCGCCGATGTTCTGGTACTTGTCCTTGAGCTCGACTTCCTCGGCGACGGTGACGCCATCCTTGGTGATGGTCGGAGCGCCCCAGCCTTTGTCGATGACCGCGTTTCGGCCACGAGGGCCGAGGGTGACTTTGACCGCCTTGGCCAGCTTTTCAACGCCTTCCAACAGACTCTTTCGGGCCTCGGCATCAAAGGCCAGCATCTTTGCCGCCATGCTCTGTCTCCTTTAAGAATTTCGATTTTCGAAGCTTGCTAAGTTCATTGAGTCGGTGGAATCCGCGCCCAACGACAGCATTCGCTATTATCAAAGGGAGTGCCGGGATCACAAGGAATCAAGTTGGATCATTACTGCTGACTGAATAACAGTTTATGCGTCGAGAACAGAGGAGCTGCTTGATTTGGCCAACTGTCAGGCTGGCAGACAGCCGGGAAATTGGCCGGACGTGGTTTGCCAAGTTGGCAGATGTGCGAAACTTGGATCACGTTAAAAACCGAAAAAGGAAGATGGAGTTGCGATGACGGTTTCTCCGTGGCTGCTAATCTGTCCGCTGCTGCTGCTGCTGCGCGCGGGGCAGGCGTTGTACCAATCGGGCGTCGTCCGATCGAAGAACGCGGCAACGACCATCTTTCAGGTCATCGCGGAAGCCTGCGTGGGGATTCTGGCATTTTGGGTATTTGGAGCGGCGATTCTCCATGGATCATGGAACGATCGTTTTTGCAGGCAGAGCGGGTCGGAGGGGAAAGTGCTGTTTCTGGGGTTGGTGGTATTGACCAGTTCCGCCATTATGAGCGGTTCGACCCTCGGGCGAGCGAAGAAGAGCGTTTGGCTGGCGAGCGCGATTTTGATGTGCGGGATCATGACGCCGCTCTGTTGGCAATGGGTCCAAAGCCCCGGATGGCTAGCGCGGTTGGGGTTTGTCGATCGAGCGGGGGCGAGTTTCATTCACTTCGCAGGTGGATGCGCGGCGATGGTCGCGGCTCTGGTCGTGGGGCCGCGCGTTGGGAAATACAATCGGGATGGCTCGACGAATGTTTTACTGGGACACAGTGTTCCGCTGGCATCGACGGGCGTGTTGTTGATGTTGGTGGGATGGTTGCCATATGTCGGGGGATTTTCGCTGCTGGGCCAGCCGGGATCGTCTTTGTCCAATTCTGGAATTTTCAATGTGGTTCTTGCGGGGGCGTCAGGCGCGTGCGGAGCGATGCTCTTCAGCCGATTGCGGTATGGAATGCTGGACATGTATCTCGTGTACGGGGGACTATTGGGCGGCCTGGTTTCGATCACCGGCGGCGCGGATTTATTGTCGGCGACGGATAGCGTGATTGCCGGAGCAGTGGCGGGTGTGCTCATCCCATGGTCCACAACGCGCCTCGACATGAAATGGAAAATGGACGACCCTTCGGGCGTCATTGCCATTCATGGAGTCGGAGGATTGTGGGCGGCGATCTGCCCGGCGGTGTTTATCGCGGGCACGTTTGAGGATCACGTGCATCGATTCATGCGGCAGGCCGCGGGATTGGGGATCGTGGGGGCAATCGCGATCGCCGCGCCGCTGATCGTGCTGTGGGCGCTTCGCGCGACGGTCGGGGTTCGAGTGAGCGAAGCAGATGAATTTGATGGGCTCGACTTGTCGGGGCATGATCTGAACGCGTATCCGGATTTCCAACAGACCATGATCAAGAGCTATCATTTGCGCGAGATGTGATGAATTCAGTTTTGGGGTATACGCTTGACCGCGGCAGATGCCGGGCGTTTTGGTACGATTCAGGTGAACCAGCGCTTGTCACAAAGCGATGCTTATTATGTCGTTGCTGCCGATTGACTATGCGACGCCCCCGCCTGCAAGAGGCTATCTTGGATTTGCGTCAAAGTGGATTCATCGAGTCGCGCCATACGTACTCAGGGTGACGCTATACATTATTTTTGGCGCTGCGATGACCGTGTCAGTCGCGTGGGTCTGTGCGATGTGGTCGCCGATCCGCACCGTGATTAAGCCATTTCCCAATCCAGGGACGATTCCCGACACCACCGATCTGGATGGAACAAAGGGGCTTCATTATTTCGAGGCTGGGGTTGGTTGGAGCTACTCGAGTCTATGTGGAACAAGATACACGACGAAGAACAATGTCGTCTGGGTCAACTGGGCTGGACCCTATGGTGGAACATTTCACCGAGTCGCCGGTTGGCCACTTCCGGCTGTATGGTCGCGCGTTGAAGTGCTGGATAGTCAGGCTTCCAACCGAATCTTCGAAGGTGAACCGGAGCATTTATATGTAACGACACAGCGCGTGCGATGGGAATTGCCACTGAGCGAGATCATACACAGGGGCATCGCTACGAAAGATTTGCCGGGCTGGTTTCATGCAGAGCAGGATCGGCGCCTGCCTCTGGTGCCTTTACTTTTTGGATTTCTTGTAAACACTGCTGTTTACGCGCTTTTTTTGGCTTTCATCGTATTGGCGTGTAAGACCGGCTGTCGGTTGTGGACCAGCCGAACGCGGCATGTCATATTCATTCAATCGCCAGAGGATGACCAGCTACCATCAGTGAATGGAAATGATTCAACTAACTCCCAATGAATCTCGCGTGCTGGGCGTACTGGTCGAAAAAGCGATGACAACGCCGGAGCAGTATCCTTTGTCGCTCAACGCGGCGACAAATGGGGCGAACCAGAAGAACAATCGCGATCCAGTATTGTCACTCAGCGACGATGAAGTATTTGAAGCGCTGGAGGGATTGCGCGGCAAGGGGCTGGCGGTGCGGGTCGATACGCCGGGGAATCGGGTGCACAAATACAGGCACAATGCGGGGGACCTGCTGCATGTCCGGCCGGCGGAGCTGGCGATCTTGGCCGAGTTGATGCTGCGGGGGCCGCAGACGCTGGGAGAGCTGCGTGGGCGAGCCGGCCGGATGGCGCCGTTGGAATCGCTGGAAGTGGCGGAGGGAATGATTGCGGCCCTGATGGCTCGGAGCGAGCCGCTGGTGCGCGAATTGCCGCCGGCGCCGGGGACCAGAGCACAGCGTTATATGCAACTGCTGGGGCCTGATACACCACGTGAAGCGCCAACTGCCGCAACGGGCGGGCCGAGTGAAGATTCATTGACGCGGCGGGTTGAGCGGCTGGAATCGGAGATGCAATCGTTACAGGACACGATCCGCAGGCTGGAAGAAAAGTTTGGGGGTTAGGGACGGGATTGTGCCGGCACGGCAGGCTTTTTGCGAGAAGGCCGGAGCAAGGGGATCGCGCGATAGCCGAGGAGAATTGTCATTGCCACGGCAAAGGCGATCTGAATGGGGCGGACGATTTTTCCCTGCATCCAGTAATGAATCATCGCCAGGAGAGCGGTGACGTAGACGAGCTTATGAAGAGCTTTCCAGCGCGCGGCACCGAGGCGTTTGATCATTCCGTTGGTGGAGGTTGCCGCCAGGGGAGCCATCAAGGCCCAGGCGATCATTCCATAAAGAATAAATTTTGAATTGAGTGTGTCGCGGATCAGGCGGGCCATGTCCATCTGCTCGGAGTAGTAGACGAAGAAAAAGAGATGGACCGAGGCGTAAAAGAACGCAAAGAGGCCGAGCATTCGGCGAAAGTGGCTGAGAAAATTCCAGCCAGTGAGCTTGCGGACAGGCGTGATGCAGAGAGTAAGCACGACGAAGATCAGCGCGGTCATGCCGGTGACGTGAATCGCGGTGGAAAGCGTGTCGGGGCCTAATTGGGCCTGATACCAATCCCAGGACAGCAGAACAATCGGCACCAAGCCGTTGACGAGCAGGACGAACTTAGCGAAGCCGGGGTCTTTCACGCGGGTGATGATGGGCTTCAATAGTTCTGGCGAAGATCCATTCCCGAATAGAGGGAAGCAACCTGTTCGCCGTAGCCGTTGAATTTAAGGGTCGGACGGATTTCGAATTTGCCGTCGGCGAGGATGCGGCGCTCCTGGGCCTGGCTCCAACGCGGGTGATCCACTTCGGGATTTACGTTGGCGTAGAAGCCGTATTCGTGGGGATTGGCCCCACTCCAGGTGGTGGGCGGCTGATCGGCAAGCAATTGGATTTTGACGATCGACTTGATGCCTTTGAACCCATATTTCCACGGAATGACCAGGCGAATGGGAGCGCCATTTTGAGCGGGGATCTGACGGCCATAGATTCCGCTGGCCAGGATTGTTAGCGGGTGCATGGCCTCGTCCATGCGGAGACCTTCGACGTAGGGCCAATCGAGCCCCCCGCTGTCCAGGCCGGGCATGCCTTTGCGATCAACAACCGTCTGGAACGCGACGTATTTGGCCGAGCTGAGGGGCTCGACGCGATCGAGCAGTTTCGAGAGTGAGAACCCGTCCCAGGGAATGACCATCGACCAGGCCTCGACGCATCGCATACGGTAGATGCGCTCTTCAGGCGGGCTGATCTCGAGCAGATCGTCGAGGTCGAAAACCTTGGGCTTGCCAACCAGCCCCCCTACTTCGACGGTCCATGGCCGAGTTACAAATTTCCCTACCATGTCGGCAACACCCTCTTTGTCCGTCGAGAATTCGTAATAATTGTTGTAGTGGGCGATTTCATCAAAGGTGTTTGCGCGTTCGGTGGTCCGGTAGGCCTTGGCCATTTCGGGATCAGTACTTGCTAGCGCTCGCGCGGAAGGCTCGGTAGCCGACGCCTGAGAAGCCGGAGTGAAATTTTTAAGGAGAGGAGGCAATTGGGCGGAAGATGGCCGGGCTCGGTCGGGAGTCACCAAACGGCGGTAGACCAAGCCTGTTGCGACGGCGCTGGCGGTCAAGATACCCGCTCGCATAAAATTGCGGCGATTGAGGAAACTCCCCTCGCTGGTGATTTCATGACTGGAAGGGTCGCCGGGCATGGTTTATGCGGGATGATAGCCCCGCTTGGATATGGATGCCATGAAAGGCATGAAAGTCGCGTTATGCGCAAAAAAACCCCGTAGGCGTGGGTGAGACCTACGGGGTAAGGAGGGAAGAAACACTCGCTATACGTCTTTACGTTCGTCCCATAAGGGAAGTTTTCTGTAGAAAATCTTTTTTAATGGATCAGCTCGGTTGGATTCAGGTTGATGCCAAAACCTTTTTCACCTTGGAGGTGACCTCCGTCCAATTGGCTTCTGGAAACTTCCCGATGGTGATAAAATCTCTCAACAGCAGCACGCTGCTGACCCCCTGGATGGCAAAAAGCTGAGCCGCCAGCGGGTGCCCCCCTGCCGCTTTAGCCTCCAAGAAGCTCATTGGCTGATCACTAATCAGACCGCTGAGGATAAATTTCTTGGCGTTCGGATTGGGGGTTTGCTGAACTTCCACCACTTCAAATGGCAAGTTACAGCACCTCCGAATTGGTCGGACTATAGCAAGTGAGTTTTCATACGCCACAGATAATTTGCGCTTTTTTAAAAAATTTTTATCATTGGGTTTGCCGGCCTGGGCAAATTTCGAGGCATGGGTTCGCCGGTTTGGAGCTGGCTGCAAAAGTTTGCGACGAGGGCAAACTTCCAGTTGGGTATTGACACTCTGCCATAGACCGCTAGACTCCCCGATCCCTCCAAAAACCGCGCTTTTCGCGCCAGTTTAAGGAGTTTTTTTGGATTTGATGCAGTAAGGACGCGCGATGAGCACATACATGCCCAAGCCTGGCGAGATCAAGGGCCAATGGTTCGTGGTGGATGCCACGGACCAGGTTCTGGGGCGCTTGGCGGCCAAGATTGCCCTGATCGTGCAGGGAAAGAATAAACCGACATACGCCCCGCATGTGGACACGGGCGATTTCGTCATCGTGATCAACGCGGAAAAAGTCAAAGTCACGGGGAAGAAGTCGGACGTATTGGAATACGAGACCTATTCGCGTCATCCCGGTGGACGGCATCTCTACTCCTACAAGACCATGCAGAATCTGCACCCCGAGAAGCTGATCCAACTCGCGGTGCGGCGCATGCTTCCCAAGAACAAGCTGGGGCGGACATTTTTGAACAAGGTGAAAATCTATCGTGGCGAAAGCCATGAACACTCGGCCCAGCAGCCGCAGGCTTTGAAGCTGGCGATCTAAGAACTATTTCAGGAATCGACCGATCATGGCTGACACGCAAGCAACTGAAACAATGGTTCCGGCGACGACGGCATTGGAATCGCCTGTCCCGGCAGGCAAGCCGAGCTATGTATGGGGCGTGGGCCGGCGAAAGACCGCTGTCGCCCGCGTTCGGATTGCTCCCGGCAGCGGCAAGATTGAAGTCAACGGCCGGACGATCAACGAATATTTCACAGCCGAGAAAGACCGCAAATCGATCTTTGGCCCGCTGGAAGTAACCAACACCGGCGGCAAAATGGATCTGTGGGCCCGCTGCAACGGTGGCGGCCTGACGGGCCAGGCCGGCGCCATCGTCATGGGACTGGGCCGGGCACTGGCAAAGTATGATGCGAGCCTTGAGGTGTCGGTGCGCGGGGCCGTGCTCAACGGGTTCCTCGCCAGTCCGTCAGCGCGGATTCGCGAGGGCGGGGCGTACGCCGTTGGCGAGGGGGAGCGCGCGGCGACGCGCGCCGCGCTCGAGCGCCGGCTCGCCGACACCTCGACGGGAACGGCGGCCATGGCCGCGTGGGCGCTCGGGGAGCTGGAAGATCCGGCGGCAGCGCCGGCGTTGCAGCGCGGCGTACACGCGGCGTCGGCGCGGGT
>CAZCKE010000037.1:0-6775 GCA_964499005.1 uncultured Tepidisphaeraceae bacterium | reverse complement strand
GAAGTACGGTCAGCGGGGCGCGCGGCGGCGGTTCCAGTTCTCCAAGCGATAATCGTCAAAGAATTTTGGAAGTGCGATCGGAGCCTGCGACGATGTCGCGGGCTTCATCCGTTTATGGACCCAATCAAATTCGCCGGGCCGCCAAAACACGATCATTTCCGGCCTGATCCTTCAGAATCCGCACATCGCTAAATTCGGGGTGAGGCGCGATGGCCGCTTTGGCCAAATCGGCCTGATCGAAGGCGATCTCAAGGAAGAGATGCCCCCCGCTATTCAAGCGGCGCGGCGCTTCGCTGAGAATCCGGCGGTGAATGACCAGCCCATCGATTCCGCCATCCAGCGCGGCCATCGGCTCGTAATTTCGGACGCTGCGCTCCAATGAATCGATTTGCGAGGTCGGAATATAGGGTGGGTTGGCCGTGATGATGTGAAAGGGCTGCCGATCGACTAGATGTTCTAAAGGCGCGAATAGATCCCCTTCCTCGACAACCACGCGACCGACGAGGCCCAGACGTTCGATATTCCGCCGGGCCACAGCAACGGCCTCGGGACTGAGATCGCTGGCAAGTATAATGGCGTCCTTAAGATTGCGGGCAATGGCGGCGGCGATACAGCCGGTTCCGGTGCACAGGTCCATGACTCGGGGGGCTTCCAGGCCGGGCTGGTGACGGACCAATTGGATTACATTCTCGACGAGGGTTTCGGTGTCCGGGCGTGGGATCAGAACGCTGCGATTGACCTCGAATTCCAGGTTAAAAAAGTGTGCCTTGCCGGTTAGGTAGGCGACCGGTTCATCTTCGGAGGCGCGCTGGACCAAGTCGCGGAAAACCGTCAGTTCCTTTGGAGGAACAACCCGCTCGTAATCGGTATAGAGCTTGATCCGCGGGTAGCCCAGCACGTGAGCCAGCAATAATTCGGCACAAAGGCGGGGGGATTCGATCCCCTTTCGCTGGAAAAATGGGCCAGTCCATTCCAGAAGCCGCCGGACCGTCCAAGATTGCGAATCAGACATTGGCGTGGGATTGTAGCGTCGGAAGACGGAGTTAGGAGATACCCGACGATTCTGGGCATTCCCTAACCCCAAGGGGCGAAAAAGTGACTACAATACTGACGAAGCGGATGCGGAGGTTAAGCATGAGATTCCTTTGCCTGCTGGGGATTGTTCTGCTCACATCCATTGCGGGAGCGGAAACAGTGGTGCTCACCGATGGGACCCGTGTCGAGGGAAGACTCAAAAAGACAACCGACGGATGGGACGTCACCCAGGCCAACGGCGTAGTGGTTCACGTTACTGAGAATAGAGTCGCCTCCATTCAGGCGGGCGAAATGCCAAAGGCCGAGGCATCGCGCGCGATGGATCGGCTGGACTCGCTCCGCCGCGCCGTTGATCACATGTCGAGCATTTCCCAGATCATGGACCGATATCAAAATTTTATCGATAACAACACGGATTCCGAAGCGCTGGCCGCCGCGCGAGAAGACATGGATCTGTGGCGCAAGCGTTTGGAGCAGAAGCTGGTCAAGGTCGGAGACGCCTGGGTCACCCAGGAAGAACGGGATCGCCGCCGGCAGGCGGCCGGCTCTGTTGTCGACTCAGCGCACGATCTGATCAACCAGAATCGCACGATCGAAGCGACGCAACTGCTCAAGCAGGCATTGACCGATGACCCCACGAACGTCGGAGCTCTGTATCTCCAGGGAGTACTGCTTTACAACCAGGAACAGGTTTCGCAAGCGCGTAAGAACTTCGAGGCGGCCAACGAATTACTCCCCAACTACGCACCAATCCTGAATAACCTGGGAGTGATCTCCTGGCGGCAAAAGTCGTTTGTCGCGGCCATGGGATTTTACGATCAAGCGATGACCGCCGCTCCGGGGTCGCGGCAGATCCTCGATAACGTCGTGGAGGCCCTGCACGCAATTCCCGACGACAACAAGCAGGCGCCGGTCGTCAAGCGCGGGATGGCGATGTTCCAGGAGCAGGACGCCATCCTGCAACAGGAGATGGCAAAATCGGGTTGGTATCGATGGGGATCTTCATGGGTCGATTCGAAACAGTTGGACGAGCTCAAGGCGACTCAGGCCAAGATCCAGCAGCAATTGGACGATCTTTCCGCCAAATTCGACGGCGCGCAGGAGCAAATTGGCAAGATTGACTCGGAAATCGATCAGAACCAGCGCGAAATGCACCGCCTCCAAGCCAGCAACACCTATGTGGATCAGAACGGAGCAATGATCACGCTGCTTCCGCAGTCGTATTACGATTTGCAATCGGACATCGACAAGCTGAACAAAGACCGGGGTCGTCTTCAGGATTTACAGCAGCGGTTGCGGGAGCAGGCCCGGCAGGTGCAGCAAAGCTCGCCTGTTCCCCAGTTCACGGGATTGCAGCATATCTTTGGGGTGGCGGCGGTTCCGCAGCTCGTTGCCGAAGTTCCGGCGCCGGTTCCCAGTACACAGCCTTAGCTCTACTGCTGGGGAACCGAATTCCGGCTCAATCACAAGTGGCTGAAGGTCTTGTCTATATCAGGGGTTATGACGCGTCCACCCAACTGAATATGATCGCCATTGATCCCGAGGGAATGATCCGCTATCGTTTTTGCGCATTATCACAAAAGAGCGTCAGGCGGTTAGGACACAGCTTGGCACCATCGCAGGAAGCACCAGAGGTTAACGAATGAGTATTACGTCCCCCGATTCGGGCATTGGCCTGGCAGTTGCCCCGTCGGCCAAACCGATCAAGCCGCTTGAGAACGTCACCGTAAGGTTTGCGGGGGATAGTGGCGATGGAATGCAGTTGGCGGGGACTCAGTTTACCGATACATCGGCGGCCATTGGAAATGACATCAGCACGCTGCCGGATTTCCCCGCGGAGATCCGGGCTCCGGCCGGGACCTTGGCGGGGGTCAGCGGATACCAGATTCACTTCTCCAGCAGCGAGATTTTCACGCCGGGCGATGAAGTGGATGCCCTGGTAGCAATGAATCCGGCAGCTCTGAAAACGAACCTGAAATCGGTCAAGCCGGGGGGAATTGTCATTGTTGATGAAGATTCATTTGCCGCGATCGATTTGCGCAAAGCGGGTTACGAGCACAATCCGTTGGAGGATGGTTCGCTTTCGACTTACCGGCTGATTCGTGTTCCGATCACCAAACTGACCGTTTCGGCAACGAAAGAATCGGGGCTGGGAACCAAGGATGCTCATCGCTGCAAAAACATGCTGGCATTGGGAGGGGTTATTTGGCTTTAAAACCGGAGGCGGAAATTGACGCTCGAACATATCACGGCAAATTTCGGCAAGAAATCAGCCGTCGCGCTGGCCAACACACTGGCGCTGAAGGCGGGATTCAATTACGGCGAGATCACCGAAACCTTTCACGAGCAATATCAGGTTCCCAAGGCCAGGCTGGCCCCGGGCCGGTATCGCAAAATCACGGGCAATGAAGCGCTGGCGATGGGGATGATCGCGGCATCGGAACTCGCAGGAAAGACATTGGTCTATGCGAGCTATCCGATCACGCCGGCGAGCGACATTTTGCATGAGCTGGCGGCGCAAAAGAGTTTTGGGGTCATCACATTTCAAGCGTAAGATGAGATCGCGGCGATGGGAGCAGCCATCGGAGCAAGCTTTGGTGGAGCGCTGGGATCGACAGGGACGAGCGGGCCGGGAGTGGCGCTGAAATCGGAAGCCATGGGACTGGCGGTGATGACGGAGTTGCCGCTGGTGGTCATCGACGTGCAACGAGGGGGACCGAGCACCGGCTTGCCGACCAAGACGGAGCAGGCCGATCTGCTTCAGGTCATGTTTGGCCGCAATGGGGAGTGCCCGATACCAATCATTGCGGCGTGCTCGCCGTCGGACTGTTTCCAGGCGGCAATCGAGGCATTTACCGTTGCCACACAATACATGACGCCGGTGATTCTGCTAAGCGATGGGTATATCGCCAACGGCGCGGAGCCGTGGCTGATTCCGGATGTTTCAAAGCTTAATAAGATTTCGATCTCGCATCCTTCGGCCAATGGAAGCGCGTTTAACCCGTATCAACGCGATGCGAACCTGGTGCGACCGTGGGCGCTGCCGGGCACGGAGGGCCTGGAGCATCGCATTGGCGGCCTGGAAAAACAGGACATCACCGGGAACGTCAGCTACGACCCGGCGAACCACGAACACATGGTCCGGCTGCGCGCGGCAAAAGTCGCGGGGATCAAGCCGGCGGGGCATGATCTGTTGCTGACCGGAGCGGATCAGCGCGATGTGCTGATCCTGGGATGGGGAAGCACGTTTGGGGCGATCAAGGCCGCCACGTTGCAGTTGCAGCAGCATGGGCTCAATGTTTCGGCGGCGCATGTGCGGTATCTCAACCCGCTTCCCAAGCGGCTGGGTGAACTCTTGAAATCGTTCCGCCACGTGCTGGTGCCAGAACTGAATCTGGGCCAGCTTCGGATGTTGGTGCGGTCGCGGTACCTGGTGGATGCCAAGGGATTGAACAAAGTTCGCGGACAGCCATTTGCGATTTCGGAAATCGTCCGCGGAGTGGAATCGCTATTGGCGGGGCGATTCATCAATGGCGAAGTGACCGTCACGCATGACAATGCCGTCGAGGAATCGGCCGGCGGCTGAATATCAAAAAAACCATCATGAGCATTGCTCCCAATCAACCTCTGAACGTTCTGAAGCCCGCGGATTTTGCATCGGACCAGGAAATCCGCTGGTGCCCGGGATGCGGCGATTATTCGATCCTGGCTCAGATGAAAAAAGTGCTGGCGCGGCTGGGCGTGGATCGCAGCAAGACGGTGTTCGTTTCCGGCATCGGATGCTCGAGCCGGTTTCCGTATTACATGAACACATATGGGTTTCACAGCATTCACGGGCGCGCCCCCACCTTTGCCACGGGTCTGTCGCTGGCAAGGCCCGATCTCACCGTCTGGATGGTGACCGGCGACGGCGATGCCCTGAGCATTGGCGGAAATCATTTCATGCACCTGATTCGCCGAAATGTGAACCTCAAGGTGCTGCTGTTCAATAACCGGATTTACGGGTTGACCAAAGGGCAGTACTCCCCCACTAGCGAGCAAGGGAAGAAGACCAAAAGCAGCCCGATGGGGTCGACGGAGTTTCCGATTCGCCCGATCAGCATCGCCATCGCGGCGGAGGCGACGTTTGCAGCGCGGTCGATCGATATCGACATCAAGCATTTGGAATACGTCCTGGAACGCGCGGCCAAACACGTCGGGACGGCATTCGTGGAGATCTACCAGAACTGCAACATCTTCAACGACGGCGCCTTCGAGTACGCGACGGACAAAGCGGTCAAGAGCGACAATACGGTTTACCTGGAGCATGGTAAGCCGCTGGTATTTGGGAAGAATTCCGACAAAGGGATTCGATTGCAGGGAATAACGCCGGAAATTGTCGATCTGAAAAGCGTCAGCAAGGATGATCTGCTGATTCATGATGAGAAGGCGAGCGAGCCAAGCTTGGCGTTCATGCTGAGCCGGATGAGGATGCCGGATCATCCCGAGCCGATGGGGGTTTTTCAAGCGGTGGAGCAGCCGGTGTATGGCGATCTGGTGAGAAATCAGATTGCGACCGCGCAGAAGGGTCGGCGCGAGGGCGATTTGCAGCGATTGATTACGGGGACGGAGACGTGGACGGTGGAATAGACCAGACGTCCTCCCGTAGTCAGAGGTTCAGAAACTCCCGCATGTGCTGATCGAAAATCTTCTGGGCCTGGGGGTCGGAGAGGGGCAGGCGCAGTTCGTTAATCACCTTGGTTCCCATGCCGATCCATTCGCGCCAGCAGGGGGCGCAGATTTTCTCTTGGATTTCCTTGCCTTGAGCGTTGCTGAAAGGAGGCGAGGGGAGTTTTTTGCCGATGCGGCCGCAGCGGTTGCAGAGGACTTCGCCTTCGCCGACAGGGTGCTGAGTGGTCGCTGTTGCGGATTCGGAAACGGGGGCACCCAGTTCCTTGAGCATGCGGACCATGTCGTTGCGGGGCATGATGTCGCCTCGCGAGGTGGCAATCTCGATGCCGCGATTGAGCTGGCTAATCGCCTTTTCCTTCTGGTTTTCCTTGAGCAGTGCCGTGGCCAGGAGCTGATAGACCTTGGCGATGTTGGGATTCAATTCGAGTACTCGCCGGAGCGATTCAATGGCCGGGGTCGCCATGCCGGCTTCGAGGTAGGCGCGGCCCAGCGAAAAATGACCCAGTTCGTTGGACGGGTCGGCCTCGGCCATTTTGCGAAACTGCTCGATGCGGGAATTCGATTCGGACATTATTTCTCCGTTGGCGGAATGATTTCCGCGTTGGGAGATTATAGACGCCGGGAACGAAAAGGTCAGGACATGCTGCCGCCGCAAGGGCAGATGAAGTGGGCGCCTTTGGCGCGGATAGTCGGCGGGGTTTTGATTTCAATCATCGCCCCGCAAAGAGGGCAGGATCGGCGGTTGTATTTTGCTGCCGGCACCGGAGGAGGCGCGGCGGGCTCGGGATCGATGTCGGTGACATCGGTCTGGCGGTCCATCGCCAGATTGGCCAGGCGGTCGGCCACGGAATTGTGGTGTCGCAGGTTATGTTCATAGCGGATGTGGGAAAACCCGCGGGCCAACTGCCTTGCCTGATCGATAAGGTCGCAAAGGGGGGGGGTTTTGACTCGGTCCAGGCCGGGGGGGAGGACGACCGCGTAGCGGGGCCCGGGCGACGGCGGCCGCGAGGCGCGGATGATGATCCGGAAGTCGAGCGACTGGACGTCGACGAAGCGGCGGAGCGAGGGC
>CAZCKE010000036.1:0-16148 GCA_964499005.1 uncultured Tepidisphaeraceae bacterium | reverse complement strand
GAAACGAGGTAGATACGAGCCTCTCAGATCCAGGCGAAGAAGGCGGCCAGGACCAATCCGGCGAAGCCGAAAAAAAACGCCTTTGGCCCGGGGAGGAACCCGACCCGCCGCTGGCATCGCCAGCGGAACAACTGCGCCGCGCCAGCGGCCGCCGCAAAATCGCCGAGAACTTCCCTGCCGTGATACGATGAAACAACTCGTCATGTCGTCAGGGGAAATCCCACAATATACATCGCGCGACTTTCAGATCCTTCGGGGTCTATTTGAATCGCGGCTGATGAGCAGCGCCCACATCGCCGCACTTTATTTTGATGGAAGGCCTAAGGCCGCCGCCAAGCGGCTGCGGACGCTCAAACGGGCCCGGCTCATCGCCGAGCGGCCGCGATTGCCCCAGCAAACGTCGATCCTGTTTCTCACGAAAAAGGGATATCACCTGCTCAACGAAAACGGCGGTCTGGATGGATATCCGAAACTGGGCTGGGAACTGCTCCGCAAGCGGCTCCAGGTCTCTCCCTTCACCGTTCAGCATGAGCTGGACGTGATGAGCGTGAAAGCCGCGTTCATCGCGGCGCTGCGGAAACATGATCGATTCTCAATTGTCGAATTCAGCACGTGGCCGCGGCTGTTTCAGTTCCGGGCTCGACCTCATAACTCCGGCAGGATGCTCTGGATGCGGCCGGATGGATACATTCACGTTCGGGAAAGAAAAGGTAATGCCACCGTCGATCACTATTTTTATCTGGAGGTCGATCGATCGACGGAAGTTTTGGACATTTTGAGGGCCAAAGCTGGCTGCTATCTCCATCACTATCAAAGCGGCGGCTTGTCAGCGAGATTCGGCCAATCCCGCGACCGGTACAAGCTCTTCCCTTTCCGAACACTATGGGTGTTCCGCAGTGTAAAGCGACGTAACAACGCCGCCGAAATGTTCCTGGGTCATCGTCCCCCGATCCTGGGCAGCGCGTGGCTGACGACGATGGAGGAATTATCAACGGATCCACTGGGCGCCGTTTGGATCAGGCCGATCGACCACCGCAATGCGGCCGCAAAACACGGTTCCTTGAAATTGGAGGACGTTGACATTCGGCGGCGCGGGGGCGCGGAGGCATTTTTATCAAATCCCCCGAATCCGCTGCGGCTGTTTTCCTCGGAGCGTGGGTGATTTCGCTCCCAGTTACTTTGCCGATGCCGTTGTTTTGTTCTTTTCCTGCTGCGGCTTTGGCGAAACATCTGGCTTTGTCGCCCCAGTCGTCTGCGGTCGCGGTTTGACTGATCTCCCACCCTCTTGTTGATGATGATTGCCGTTGTGCATGATTGAACCTTTATTGCCTTTCTCCGCAGCATGGCCCAGGAGCCGGCCCGTGCGGGCGTAATATTTCAATAGAGCGTCTCGCGACGCTGCGAACAGCGTGACGCCTAAAATCAAAAATCCCAGGTCGGTGCCGAAACCCAACAGCGGCGATGTTCCCATCCATCGATTGACCCAATAGGCTCCGACGACCACTACCAGGCTGTTTGCCACGAATTGGTAATAGCGGTAGTGGTTCTCCACTAGGTAATTGAATGCCACCAGCCGCTTGTCTAGTCGGCTGTCGTCCCAAACCGGCGGAATCACGCCCAACCAGCGAAGAATGTGATCGATCACTAGCCAGCGCATGCAGTTGGCGATCATCCCAACCGTGGTGGCGGCGAGCAGGGCGTAAATGGGGGCGCCGAAACTCGCCTGCGCCTGATTGGCCGGTTGGAGCCAGTTGGCCACTGCAGGCACTAGGGGCGCGATGCCCGCCAGCCCAATGAAGCCCGGCAGCAGATAGGCCACGATCAGGCCGAACTGATTGCTGGAGACGTTCATGGGAGCAAGTCATTAGCTGCCCTCCGAAATCGGGGTTGCGAGTTCACGGGGCCATTATGGGTTGACACGGAAATCGTGTCAAGGCGAAGTCCGGTGAAAATCCGCCCCTGGCGTGGCGACCAAAGCTCAACATCAGCCGATCTACAAAGCGGTTCCTCGATTCTTGCGGCAATTGCGCGAGGAGGCGGGGCTGACGCAGCGCGAAATCGGAGCCATCCTCAAACGGCCGCAGTCCTGGGTCTACAGCTGCGAGACGGGAATTCGCCGCGTCGATGTCGCGGAATTCTGTCTGTGGTGCCAAGCGTGCAAGTCCGATCCGGCCAGCGTCATTCGGCGGCTTGAGCGGCAAAGGTGATCGTGCCTGCCTCCCCAATGAAAAACGACCCGGTAATACGGGTCGCTGTAGGCGATTCTAATAATCTCATCTCAGTATCTCAGCAGTTTCTCCAGCCCCACACGATCAAAATCGGTGGGCTGCTGGTCATCGGCCACCTTAATCCACCGGCACAAGCGGTAGGGAGAGACCCTATGCAACACGTTGGCGGCGCAGAGCTCGCCGGGCTGGTTCCCATCGGGAAATATCAACACACCGCCGGCGGGATGCACCAAGTCCACGATGAGATCGGCCTGCTTCTGAGAGCAGCTATTGCCCATCAGCGCGATAGTAGCCGTCCAACCATGTTGCCAGAGCCAGGCGGCGGAAAAGAAACCCTCAACAACGATCAAATTCTTCACCGGCCTCGCAACCCGATGGCCGTTGTAGAGGAATTCACTTTTGCGGAACTCGTACATGATTCCCTTCCTCTCCCGCGTGCCAGGGAAACGATACTTCGGGTTTTCATCGGTGATCTTGGAATCCTCGACGACACGTCCGGCGTAGCCGATCAATCGCCCCGGAGCGTCGTGCAGGGGAAGCGAGATTCTTTCCGCCAGCATTCCTTTCGCGCAGTATCCCAGTCCAAAATGGCGGATGGTTTCCTCGGTCAGCCCGCGCGACGCCGGATACGGATGAGACGGATCAAGCTTAAGCTCAAAATCCAGAGGCGCGTTGATGATCACGTTACTAGATGCCAATGGCTTCTCTTCCCGCGTCAGCGTTGACAGAATGGCCCCTGGTGCGGCGGGCTTGGTTGATTCCACTCCCAACTCGCTCTGGAGCTTAAGGGCTGTCTTGCGAAGCGAAATCGGATCATCCGGGTTGCCGCCATCCAGGAGACACGCCAGGTCCAGGGCGTTGCCGCCACGATGGCACGAGAAGCAGTTGAACAAATTCTTTGCGAGATTCGCCGAAAAGGAGGGAGAGTGACGTTTGCCCTCCCCCTTGCTCTGGTGGCCGGGCAGTGGGCAAAAGCCCGTTGCCCGATCACCCTTTACTTTGAGCTGCACATTATGCCTTGATAGAACGTCGGCGATCTTGAGCCTCGCTCGAAGCTCTTTGAAATCAACCCAAGTGTCCATGAGAATGTCCCCTTTCGTTGAAAACGGGTTGAGGAGAAAAAGGCCGAGGAACAGCCCCGGCTGCGGTGGGTGCCTTGATGAAAAGAACGCGACTCCGCCTATCAGCTTGCCATGTCGTAACAATCGGGCAACCGATGGCTTTTCCCTCAGGTTGGATGTTCACCAGTCGGACTTCATAAATGAAAATGCCAGACGTTTTGTTTGGCTGGAGCGAAGATCGCCTCGGCTTTTTCGGCGGGATTTTCCCTTGGCTGCCGCCGCTTCCTCGGCGAGAAGGCCGGCGATGTAGCTGTGGGCCTCGTACATCAGCGCCGCCACATTGGCCAAGTCGTCATAGCCGAAGCTGTGTGTTTCCTGCCAATTCTCGTTTTCGTCCCGATACGAACGCGAGATCGTGACGTTGAACATAGTTCCCTTCTGCGTTTGGTTCCGCCAGATCGCGGCTTTGATGCTGCGGTGGCGGAGGGTGTGAACGGGACAGGGACGCGAACCCGAAGCACTCTGGTTAGCCGCCGGATAGGTCTCCGGCATGCTGCTTTGCCTTGGCATGACAAAATCTCCTTGTGGTTAGGCTCGACCGCATTTTCGGCAGAGGCAGGTGACATGATGTTTCTCTTCTGAGAAGAGTTAATCATGAAAGCCAAACGCGCGCAAGAGATGCCCATCTGGCCGCAGGCATTACGTCAATGGCGATTTCCGCGATCTTCCAATTCAACGGCGGGAACGATACCCTCGCCCCCGCAGAACCGGCACAGGAAATCATACTCGCCCAAATCACCTTGCACTCTGTCCTCGCAGCTCACCTTCCCGCAATGTGGGCACGGGAAAAAAGTCCGTTTCGCCGTACGAATTACCTGCACTTCAGGTAGGGAATTCTGGAAATCGGAGAGTTGTCTGCGAAGGGCCGGCATATGCCTCCCAGCAGTGAGATTTGACAAGCCCAACAATCTGTTTTTAAATGTTTATGCTGTATTGACTTACGTTCGACGTGGGTGTAACAATTCCAGAGGAAGTGCCCTAATCCACGTTCAACACAGCCACTTCTGTCGTTGGACTACCGCCCCTCGCACTCACTTGCTTGGGGCGGCTTTGTAATTGTATAAATAAAACCGCCAAATGGAACGATATATTCCGTACACGATTATCTATTTATCCTTATAAGTGTGCCGAAAATATGACAACGGATGTTTATATAAATCAATCACTGCGCGTATTTTACCGGTTTCTTGAAGATCATCGGAGTTGCCGGTATATTTCAGGCCCGCGCAAGAATGGAGATTTTGCATGCCGTTTATCCAGGATGGAATCGAGAAATTCCGTAAAGATCACTTAAAAATGACGAGGCTGGAATTTGCGGCTGAGTTTGATGTTATGCCAAATACGGTGTTTCGATGGGAATTACCCAAAAACAAAAAGCCATCAGAACCGATGGCAGGTCATTTTGGCAAAATGTTTGATCTGGCTCTCGACCGTGGATTACCGACGCCGTTTTACGAACACGAAAAAGCTCCACAGATTCAACGGGTGAAAAGTCTTTTCGAAGTGGAAAAAAAACTGAAGCCTAAAGCGATCCTTGTCGTCGCCGGCTCGCTTCGAGTTCCAACGACTGATGACGAACGAAAAACCACAGAGGACAATTTGAAGCGCGGGACGCAGTACTGTTTTGTTTATCCAAAATCGAGGCAGAAGCAAATTGCAGATTTTGAATCGTGGCTAAAAGAAACCTGCAACCGCATATCTGTTGATTTTGAAACAACGATTTTTTGGCTCCCGATCGATGAGGAATGGCCTGGCTTGCCTGCAGTCTTTTATCTGCTCGGTGATCCGAAGGAGGAGTGGAGGAAAAAGGTCACGGGCCTTTTAGGGGATAAAATGGGCCAGCCAATCGCTGGGGCCTACGTCACTATGATTGAAAGCATGGCTCGCTCTATTCTTGATTATGTAAAGCCACTTGTCCCAAGCCAGAAACGGCCTCTTATCGAAGAATTCTTGAACGTACCTGATTTTGAAACTTCTGTCGCATGACCACATTGCCATGACGGTAACCGTTGATCCTCTATTGTCACTTCGCCATGTCAGCTTTCGGTATCCATCCGCCAAGCAGCCGATATTTTCAGATTTGGATTTCGACGTCAGTGCCGGCGAAGTTGTGGCATTTGTGGGCGATTCAGGGATGGGAAAAACCACGCTTCTTCGACTATTAGCCCATCTGTATGAGCCCACGACCGGAGTCTTTGTAAAACGTGGTTCGACACGAGGCGGATTCGTTTTTCAACAACCTGTATTGGTCGAGTGGCTCAGTGCCGAAAAGAACGTTGTTTTCCCTGATCGGTTGGTGGATTCAACCGTTGTCCAATCTATTTTGCGCGACGTTGGACTGGAGCACGCGGCCGCAAGCTTTCCAAAGCAGATGAGTGGCGGCATGCGTAGCCGACTTCAATTGGCCCGCGCCCTATATCGCCGTCCGGACTGTCTATTCTTGGATGAAGTTTTTTCACAGATTCAAGAACAATTGCGAATCGAACTAGCAATGCTTTTTAAGACGTTACGGTTCAAGTACGGGTTTTCCGCAATCATCAGTACGCATCATTTAGAAGATGCGGTTTTCTTGGCCGATCGGATTTTCGTTGTGGCTCGCCGTAACGTTGGGCCACGAAGGGTCCAAGAATTTCAACAGCAGAAGCGTTTTTCCCGGGCGAATCGTGAAGAGATTAGCTCGACAGAGTTTCAAGAAGAGGTTGAGAATCTGCGAAAGACCATATGGGATTTAGGAATCGAACAAGGAGCGGCATATGCAAGCGAGTAGGAAAATGTTCGTCGCAATTTTGGCCATGTCAGTTTTGACGGCGATATCTGTTTGTGAGTTGAGTTGCTCACGGCCACAGACACCGCAAGCCGCGGCACTAACACATGTGCATCTTCGCCTGCTTTGGGTACACCAAGCCCAGTTTGCCGGATATTATGCCGCCAAAGAGGCTGGCGCTTTAGCGTCACGTGGTATTGACGCCGAGATCGATCCGGGTGGACCTGAAGTAAACGCTGTGAAACTTGTCGGCAGTGGCGCTGAGGAATTCGGGATCTGCTCCGCCACCGACATTATCCTGGCACGATCAAACAGCGTACCAGTGAAAGCCCTTGCAATTGTCGTGAAAGACAATCCAACATGCTTTTTCGCGCGTGCCGACTCGAATATCCATACGGTGCAGGATTTCAAGGGGAAGCGCGTCGGAGTCAAGGTTGGTCGTGAAGTTGAGTATTACCTCAAGGCCATGCTGGAATACGCGCATGTTAACGAGAGCGACGTCCAACAAGTGCCGATTCAATTCGACATGACGCCGTTTTTTCAAAAACAAATCGACGTTTGGTGCGGCTATCGTATTAATGAGCCAATTATGGCCAGGGAACATGGCATTGATGTCATAGAGATCCTGCCCAGCGATTATGGCGTCGTGGCCGCTGGGGACGTCATTTTTACTTCCGAATCGTTTTATAAAGACCATCCAGACTTGTGCCGTAATTTCGTCGATGGCTGCCTTGAAGGATGGCGCGCCGCTAGGGACCACCCGGACCAAGCCATCGGCTACGTGCTGAAATACAATCCCCAGGCGGATAAAGGTCACGAAACCGCTATGCTCGCGTCCATGATCAAACTGGTCTTTCCGAATGGACGAGATAGCTTCCGTGATCAAACTGATGAGCAATGGGCCGCGATGATTAACTTTCTCCGCAAATACGAATCAATAAGCGCTGACTTGAAGCCCGCCGATTGCTTTTGGAACTTAAATTGAGGCGCACGGCTCACATTCTGGTCGGATGGCTGGTTTTTGTGCTGGCTTGGCAGGGTATTTGTGTCTTTTTTGAACTTCCGGAATGGCTGTTCCCAAAACCTGCCCAAGTCGCATCAACCTTTGTTCAGACCCCGATGTATTTCCTCCGCAGCACCGGCACAACTCTGGGCGCGTCAATCATCGGTTTTCTAATGGCGGCAACATTTGCCGCATCATTATCTGTGATGTTTTTCTTAATACCCGTGGCCGAACGGTTCTTGATGCCCGGCATCACAGGCTTCAAAGCGGTTCCCCTTGTTGCGATTGCACCACTTTTGGTACTTTGGTGTGGCACAGGAATGTTTTCGCGTAGTCTTATGGCCGCCACAATCTGCTTCTTTCCCCTCGTTATCGGTTTCCAGCGAGGATTTCGCTCGTGTAGCGATGACGAAATGTTATTTTTACGGAGTTTAGAGCTATCGCGACCTACCGAATTATTTCGATACCGGCTACTGCGAGGCGCGCCGTTCTGGCTGGCGGGTGCCAAACTCAGTGCGGTGACAGCACCAGTTGGAGCGATTGTCGCCGAGTACTCAACGGCAAATTCCGGCCTAGGCTATATCATCCTTGACGCATCAATTCGGAACAATGCGAAACGTCTCGTTGTCGCCGTAATTCTATCTGCCTTAGTGGGTATGACGCTTTTCATTATTGCCGCTGGTATCGAAAGGATAATTCTACGGCGGCTGAACCTTCAGGCAGTAGATGAGATCTGATGCTGCTCTTGTTTCGTTATTCAATATGCTTGTTAGCTCATCCAGCGCTCAATCTTGTCCTCCACGAGTTTACGCGGCACCGCGTATCGCTCCCGTGATCGGTGCAGGAGATTCTCACGCTTGCCATACACCGTCCCAATCGGTGCCAAGGTCGTACCCAAAAACGGCTCTTTATACTGGCCTCCACGGATCAGTCGGCAACAGATATGGAAATTGTCGAGTGATGTAAATGTATCCGGTGTAAGGCGATTGCCGAATTGCCGGCTCATCATCGCCGCATTGCTCTCGGAAACGCGAAAGGAGATCAACGTGCCGGCGTTACCAAAGACCGCGTCGCGGAGTGAATCCGGCAGTTGCTCCAAATGCTGGTGCGATAGGGTCAAAGAAAGACGGTATTTGCGGGCCTCTGAAAGGATGGAGGCGAACGACTCGGTGGCAAAGTTTTGGAATTCATCCACGAACAGGAAAAAGTCCGGTCGCCGAGCTTCCGGCACGTCCGCCCGGCTCATCGCCGCCAATTGAAACTGCGTGACCAGGATCGCCCCCAGCAGGTTGCTCTTGTCGGCGCCGAGCCGGCCTTTGGAGAGGTTGGCTATAAAGATGCGATGATGGTCGATGGCATAGCGGGCGTCGAAGGCGTTCTTAACCTGACCGAGAACATTCCGCACAGGGGGCGACAGGAGGAGCTGGCCCACCTTGTTCTGGATCGGCGCTACTGCCTCCGCCCGAAACCGGTGATCCCAGGAGGCAAACTCGCTCTCCCAGAATTGGCGCACGGCGGGATCTTTGACCTGCCGCAGCACCCACTGCTGATACAGATCGTCCACCAGCATTCTCTGAATACCCAGGAGTGAGACGTTCTGGCATTCCAGTAGTGCCGAAATAGCATTAGCCAGGATGTATTCCATCCTGGGTCCCCAAGAATCGCCCCAAATGCTTTTGAAGGCACTGATGATGCCGGAGGTGACCAGATGCCTCCGGTCGGGCTCGACGTGGGAGAACAGATTCAATCCCACCGGATGCTCAAGGTCGGAGGGGTCAAAGTAGATCAGATCATCCGTCCGCCACGGCGGGATCAGGTCGAGCAATTCGCTGGCGAGGTCGCCGTGTGGATCGAGCACGGCCACGCCAAATCCCGCTTCGATATCCTGAAGGATGAGATTTTTGAGAAGAGTGGTCTTGCCGCTGCCGGTTTGCCCAATCACATAGGCGTGCTGCCGTCGGTCGGAAAGTGAAAGGCCAAACGGCTGTAAGCCGCCCCAAACTTCCCGATTCCCAAACTGCACAAAATGTTCCCCCATGATTTTGTCAAATGCCCTATGACATCCGATCAAGTCCCTGCTCCAAACGCATGCTTTGCATGCCTCGCTCGTGCATCCCCTTGGTCAATAGACGCTGGAACGAAAACCGGCGGCAAACCATTTATCAGGAGCCGCCGGGGCAACAGGGACTTGGCCGGAAATCAAAATCAGTCGGTACAGAAATTATAGACTACGAAGGGCTGGCCTGTCGCGCTAGGGCCTCGAAAGCAAATCCGCGATGCAGTCTTGATGTTGTTTGGGCACCGACCGCCTGTTTACTTCCCAAGCCTGGATGGATTGCGGACTGGTGCTGATTAAGTCAGCGGCTTGCGCCTGCGTTAAGCCCGAATCAATCCGCCATCGCCGAAGATGTTCGCCCAATGTTTTTGGTGACGCTGGACAGCCTTTCTTTTGGAGGTCGTGGAGCGTAATCTTTGGTTTCGTAGTGGTTAAGGTTCGGTCGCAAAATGGCAACGCTAGGAGCCCCAAGGTTTCTCTCTCGCCTCCCTCGGGCTCCGTCCACTCTCACTCCGCTTCCCATCAACCGTCAAGAAGGACGAAAGGGAGATAGAGGTGTAAGAACAGTCGAATTCTATCATTAAATTTCAACCTGACCCAATACCAAAGATCGCCCGGGGTTGGAGGAGAGAGGGGCACTGGTTATCTTCTCGCCGATGGCGGCCCAGATTAGTGAAGTGATGTCGCAATTGCGGGGACGCATCAGCCGGGGATTGCGGCGGCTGGGGTTTCGTGAAGATTCGTTTTTGATCATCCTGGCCGTGATCATCGGGGTCGTGACGGCGGCGGCGGCGGTGGGATTTCATGAATTGATCTTGTGGGTGCGGAACCTGCTCTATCTGGGTACGGGGGAGCAGCGGCTTTATCACGGGTGGATGTGGCTGCTGGTGGCGTTTCCGGCCTTGGGGGGATTGATGGTGGGCGTGCTGAGCCGGTATGTGTTTGGGGAGCGGGAGGGGCACGGAATCGTCGATGTGATGGAATCGGTGGTGAGGACCAGCGGGTTTGAGAGGCCGATGGTGGCGGTGGAGAGGATTCTGACGGCGGGGATCACGATCGGGAGCGGTGGATCGGCGGGAGCGGAAGGGCCGATCGTACAGATCGGGGCGGGGATCGCCTCGGGGATCGGGCAGCTGTTTCGGATCGCGCGGAGCCAGATGCCGGTGTTGATCGGGTGCGGGAGCGCGGCGGGGATCAGCGCGATATTCAATGCGCCGTTTGGGGGCGTGCTGTTCACGCTGGAAGTGATCCTGCAGGATTTTTCGATTCGGGCGTTTACGCCGGTGGTGGTGTCGAGCGTGATCGCGCAGGTAACGGAGTTGCTGCTGTTCAAATTGCTGCACAAGACGCAGGAATTTCATCCGATTTTCGCAATCTCGCCGGACACGATTCACATGCACGAAGCGTTGCAGTGGTATCAGGTGGTAAATTTCGTGCTGCTGGGGGCGGCGTGCGGGATGATCGGGCTGGCGTTGATCCGAATGATGCATGCGTCGGAGACGGTGTTTGGGAAGCTGCGGGTGCCGAAGGTGTTGCGGCCGGGCGTGGGCGGGGCGCTGGTGGGAATGCTGGGGATCTTTTATGTACTGGTGCTGGGGCGGGGGCTCCTGCACGTGACTAAGCCGGTGCCATTTGAGACGTATCCGATGCCGGCGTTTTTTGGGGATGGGTATGGGTTCATCGAACAGCTATTGTCGCCGCTATTTTATGGAAAGATGGACGAGAAAATTTTGATTTTGCTGGCGTCGCTGTGCGTGCTAAAGCTGGTGGGGACTTGCCTGACATTGGGAAGCGGCGGGAGCGGCGGAGTGATCGCGCCATCGCTGTTTCTGGGGGCGACGGCGGGCGCGGTGCTGGGGACGGTGCTGGCCAAGACGGCGTGGTTTTCGTCGATTCATCCGGAAGTGTACGCGTTGGTGGGGATGGGGGCGGCGCTGGCGGCGGTCGTGCACGCGCCGTTGGCATCGATCCTGATCGTGTTTGAGGTGACGGAGGATTACAAAGTCATGGTGCCGGCGATGCTGGCGTGCATCGTGGCAACGGGGGTGGCGCGGATGGTGTATCGCGATTCGATTTACACCCTGAGCTTGCGGCGACGGGGAATTCAAGTGGGGACGAGCGGGGACGTGACGCGGCTGCACCGGCTGAGCGTGGAGGCGGTGACGCTCGAACCGGCGAGCTTTGTGAAGGCGGGCGATCCGTTTCAAAAGATTCTGGACTCGACGGCGACGAGCGGGCAGGGAAATTTTGTCGTGACCGACGCGCAGAACAACTATGTGGGGATGGTGGTGTCGGCGGACATTCAACGGGCGCTGCTGGAGCGGGACGCGATTCCGCTGCTGGTGGTGGGAGAATTGATGCGGGGGGATGTGCCGGTGGTGAACAATACGGACGATCTGGGTTCGGTGCTGGAGGCGTTTTCGAGTTTTGACGTGAGTCATCTGCCCGTGGCGATCAATGGACAGCCCAAACAGGTGATCGGGTTGATCAGCCGGGCGGGGATGATGAGGGCGTATCAGCAGTTGGTGACGTGAGATTTTCCGCGGGCTGGGGTTTTACACAGGCTGGTGCCGACGGCTATTAAGGAGTAAACGGCGCAATCAATGGTGCATTCCCGTTGAGACACCGAAAACGACTGAGATCACGATGTTGACCAGGATAATGATGGTCCAGGTGAGCATTATTTTTTGAAGCCCTAATTCCGAGGATTTCATCCAGCCGAAAATGAAGGCGACGAGCGGGCAAAGGCTGCAAATTCCCATGACGACATTGTTACTCTGGAAGACTTTGACGATGACGATGATCCAACAGGCCAGAGCGACGAGCGATAAAGCCCAGGAGACGAAGATCATGAGATTGCCTCGCTTTAGTTGGGTGTTCGCATCAGACGCGAAAAACCGATCGGATCATAAAGAAGGCGGCCTAGCCAGTAAAGAAACGTGGCTATCAGCAACAGGCGGGTAATGCCAGTTGCCCGCTCAAATTTTTCGAGGCGGTCGCAATAGAGGGTACGCGATCTCGGAGGGAGCAAGGCGGCGAAGAGAAGAAGGGGAATGGCAATCAGGAAGAAGATGGCCAAAGCGTGGAGGCGCATGGATTGCGACCATTTTCCGCGCAGTAAAGCTGCGCAGGCGCGGGAGATTCCGCAGCCAGGGCAGGGGATGTTGGTGGCGTGCAGAAGCGGGCAGGGAATGAGAGGAAGATTAAACAACGCCGCGAGAACCTGGATCACTCCAGCGATTCCAAGGGCTAGGGCGAGCGCGGTTTGTCGGGCGATGGGGGCCACAAGGGGGCGATGCAGCCAGGAGATAATCGCCGCGGGTTTCATGATTGGCGTTTAGCCGATGCGCTCGCGTCCGCCGATGTAGGGGCGAAGAACGTCGGGGATGGTGACGGAGCCGTCGGGGTTTTGGTAGTTTTCGAGGATGGGGATCAAAATGCGCGGCGCGGCAACGACGGTGTTGTTGAGCGTGTGGACAAAGCGGAGCTTTCCGTCGGCGGCTTTGTAGCGCAGATTGAGGCGGCGGGCTTGGAATTCGTAGAGGCGGGAGGCGGAATGGGTTTCGCCGTAGCCGCTGGCGGGATTTTTGCCGTCGAAGCGGCTGGGCATCCATGTTTCAATGTCCATCATGGAAGCATTTTTGACGCCGATGTCGCCGGTGCAGCATTGGATGACGCGATAAGGAAGCTTGAGCCGGCGGAGAATTTCCTCGCTGTAGCCGAGCATCTCCTTGTGCCAGCGTTTGGATTCGTCGACGTCATTTTTGCAAATGACGACCTGCTCGACCTTGTCGAATTGGTGGACGCGGTAGAGGCCGGCGGTATCTTTGCCGTAGGTGCCGGCTTCGCGGCGGAAGCACGTGGAGACGGCGACGTATCGTCGAGGGAGAGCGGATTCGTCGAGGGTTTGATTCATGTGATAGGCGGTGAGGCCGACTTCACCGGTGCCGGTGAGGAAGAGATCGTCCTCGGTAACGTGATAGGCCTGCTCGCGGCTGGCGGGGAAAAAGCCGGTGCCCTGCATGGCGACTTCGCGGACGAGGACGGGGACAGTGAGCTGGGTGAAACCCTTTTCGTGCGTCATCATATCGACGGCGAGGCGGAGAACGGCCTGATGGAGATCGGCGCCGGGGCCTTTGAGGAAATAGGATCGGGTGCCGGCGAGATTGACGCCGGATTCAAAATCGATGATGTCCAGGGCCCTGCCGAGCTCAATGTGGGTCTTGGGCTTGAACTCGAAATGGCGCGGCTCGCCGTGGGTGTAGAGGACGACGTTGTCGGAGGCATCCTTGCCGGGGGGAACGTCGTCGTCGGGGGGCTGGGGGATCTGGAGCAAAAGCTGGTCGCGGGAAGTTTCGGCGGCTTTGCGTTTTTGCTCGAGATCGGCCAGGGCCGGTTTCATGGCGGCGGCTTTGGATTTGAGCTCTTCGCGCTGGGCGGGGTCGATCTTGCCGATCTGGCGGGAGAGATCGTTCTGCTCGGATTTGAGGCGGTCAAATTCCTGCTGGAGGCGGAGGCACTGGGCATCGAGGTCGAGGACGGCGGGAATGTTGACGGGGACGTTTTTCAGTTCCGCGCCGCGGCGGTAGCGGTCGGGGTTTTCGCGTAAATCCTTGAGGTCGATCATGGGCGCTCCGGAGGGGAGTTTTACCAAGAGGAAAACCCACGGCAAAGCCGTGGGCTTTTATTGAGGGCGTTAGTTTTGGGCTGGGGCTACCACGCGAAGTGGGCGAAGGCCTTGTTGGCGTCGGCCATTCGGTGGGTGTTTTCGCGGGTCTGGATGGCTTTGCCTTCCTTTTTGAAGGCGGCCATCAGCTCGTCGGCGAGGCGGTCGGCCATGGGGCGGCCGCCGGCTTCGCGGCAGGCTTCGAGAATCCAGCGGAAGGCGAGGCTCTGCTGGCGGCGTTTGTTGACCTGCATAGGGACCTGATAGTTGGCGCCGCCGACGCGCTTGCTGCGGACTTCAACGTAGGGCTTGACGTTGTTGATGGCGGTTTCGAAAAGCTCCAGGACGGGGACGTCCTTGACCTTCTTGGTGATCTGATCCATCGCGCCATAGAAGACTTTTTGCGCGGTGGTCTTCTTGCCTTGCCACATGAGGCAGTTGACGAACTTGCTGACCAGCTTGCTGTTATAGCGCGGGTCGGGCTTGAGGATGTCTTCGCTGGCGGTGAATTTCTTGTAGGCCATGGTGAACGATCCGTAATGTTGTCAGCGTCGCAGCCACCAGATGACGGCGGCTATAAAAATAATAATAAAGACGCAGATAAAGATGATGCTCTTGAAGCCGGTGGCGAAATAATCACCGCTGGCTTGCTGAGCCAAGAGCACGAAATCACTTGCCTGCCTTGGTGCCATATTTACTGCGGCTGCGCTTTCGTCCGTCGACGCCGAGTGCGTCAAGAGTTCCGCGAACAATATGATACCGCACACCGGGCAGATCGCGGACGCGGCCGCCGCGGACCAGGACGATGCTGTGTTCCTGAAGGTTATGTTCTTCGCCGGGGATGTAAGCGGTGACCTCGCGACCGTTGCTGAGACGGACGCGTGCGATCTTCCGCAGGGCGGAGTTGGGTTTCTTGGGGGTCATGGTCTTGACCTGAAGACAGACGCCGCGCTTTTGCGGCGAGGCTTCGAGGTCCTTGACCTTGTTGATGCGCGGGAGGCTGCGCCTGGGCTTCTTGATCAACTGATTAATCGTCGGCATCGGTTTCCTTACTTACCTCAATTCGCTTTGAGGAGCCATGTAATATAGACGAGTTCAGGAAAGGGTTCAAGGAAGCTGGAAACCGATCTCTACCCTCCATTTTTCGCTTATGGGGGGCTCCGTATACCTCATGTGAGCCGCAGATACGGGTTATTGCTTTCGCTGAAAGGTGCCTACGCGGAACGTGTTGACAATGATTTCCTGCTTCCCAGCGGGGCCGGGGATTTCGAGCTTGCCCAGCACGTCCTCCCTGAGCGTGGCGTATTCGAGTTGTTTGTCTTCCAGGGATAGCCAGATGATTCCCCAATAGTGGCTTCTTGCGTTGAGAGGCAGACCGTTGGTTACGAAGCTTAGTTGGTTAAAAAATACCTCGTACTGGATAAGGGCGCATGTTTTGCCATTTTTCTGGGAGACGCCGATCCAGATCAATTCGGGCTGGCGGTTGTGAAAATGGCCCCCCTGGGGAAATTGAGCATCGGGCAAATCGAGACGGAAGGGCTCGTTAGGTTTGAGCTTGTCCAAATAGTTCCAGGCGAACGCCTCAAACATATGGACATCCCAGACGAGTGTTTTGGGCTGCATGTCATCGGGGAAACCGTTGAAAAAATCCTTTTTGAACGTGTCGCCCAGATTGTTCAACTTGTACGAAAACCCGTCCATAAAGCGTTGTGGGACGCCCTGGGGAAACGGCTGGTCGTAAGTTTTGGCTTTGGCGATTTCCACATGGTCCCATCGCACTTTGCCGTCGGGCAGGCCCCGAGTGTAATCGGCGGAAACCCGATCCTTGCCGGTAACGTTACCGGTGGGGTCGAGATAAACGTAATCGGTGGCGAACTGATACCGCTGGGGGCCGGGCTCTTTTAACTGAAGATCGGCCGGCAGTTTTGTCAGCAGCGTATCGGGCAGTGGCGTCGGGCTGGGCTGCGCCGAAACAGAGTTGACGACGATCAAGACGAGAATAGACACGATCAATCGATACATGAGAGGCTCCTTTGAATTTAGGGGGAAGGTGATCTTCGACGGCGCGAAGGCCGGCTTTGGGCGGCTCTCAGCGTCGCGAGCGACTGCCTGACCCAACGTGCCTGGACGTTATAGCCGTCAATTCCGCAGAGCATCGCCAGCCGGCCCGTGAGGGTCATCCCGGGGGCAACGGAGGCGAAATATTCTTTTAGAGACACGATGTAGGCGGCGATTTCGCGCTCGAAGGCTTCAAGAAAAGGGATGACGAATTCGATGCCGAGGATTTCAACGCCGAATGCGAAGCGAAGC
>CAZCKE010000035.1:0-16391 GCA_964499005.1 uncultured Tepidisphaeraceae bacterium | reverse complement strand
GGGTTGCGCCGTCGGCCACGCGCAGGCGCCGAGCGAGGCAGTGCACTTTCGACAGTACCACGTCCGGCCCATCGACGGATCGGTTGATCAATTCGGATTGTTTTAATGGCATGAAGCCGGGGGCGATCTTCTACAACATCGGGCGCGGGACGACGATTGTGCAAGAGGGATTGATTCGAGCGTTGCAATCCGGCCGCCTCGGCGGGGCTTATCTGGATGTAACCGACCCCGAGCCCCTGCCGCCAGAAAATCCTCTTTGGGCGGCTCCTAACTGCTATATCACACCGCACATCGGCGGAGGGCACATCGAGGAATTTGTACGGCTGGTTCGGCATTTCCTGGAAAACCTTCGCCGCTTTGAATCGGATCAGGCGCTGATCGACCGCGTGATGTGATACGCCCCGCGTGATGTGACACACTCGCCGCCGGGCAGGATAAAATAGGTCATGGAGCGTCCTATGCCCGGTTCCCCATCCGGCCTCTCCAGTCGCGCCATGCTCGATGAGCTAGCCCATTACGTCATCGCCGAGCCGTACCCGTTTGTCATTGATCTTTCCAAGTGCCACGGCCCCTGGCTCATCACTGTTGAAGGAAAAGAGATTTTCGACTGGGCCGGCTACTTCGGCTCCAAGCTCATCGCCCACAATCACCCCGGCCTTTCGGAGCCGGAATATCTGCGAATATTGATCCTCGCGGCCAACAATAAAACGGCCAACCCCGATTTTCTCACCCCCGAATGCCTCGACTATTACCGGCTGCTTCACGATCTGGCCCCGCGCTGCATGAGTGATCCGCGGCTGGAAGTGTATGCCGTCAATTCCGGGGCCGAGGCCGTGGAGAACATGATGAAATATTTCATCAACCTCCACCATCAAAAGCTCAAGCAGGCCGGAAAACCCACGTCCGTCTCGCGATTTATTTATTTCGATCAGGCCTTCCATGGCCGGACGATCTTCGCGCTCAATGTGACCCAGGTTTCCGACGACCCGGTCATGACCAAGGATTTTCACGGCCTGATTCGCGGGAATATCCAGGTTCCATTTCCTTATGCGGATCATTCAGCCCCCGATTCAGAGAATGAGCAGCGCACGGACAAGAGCCTGGCGATGATTCAGCGCATGCTCGAAACATTCGCTGACGAAATCGCCGGCATCATCGTCGAGCCGCTCCAGGGGGCTGGAGGCCATCGCGTTGCCCTGCCCCGATTTTTCCGCGGCCTCAGCGAACTGGCTCATCAATACGGCTGCTATCTCGGCTTTGACGAGGTGCAGACCGCGGGTGGACAAACCGGGTCCTTTTGGGCGATCGATCAATTCGATCTGCCTCATCCGCCGCAGGCGGTCGCTTCGGCCAAGAAGCTGGGCAACGGCGTCGTCTATATGCTCTACCCGATGGACGACCGGGGAGTCCTGGACAGCACCTGGGGCGGCTCCCTGGCCGACATGGTCCGCTTCGTTCAGGAAATGAAAATCGTTCGCGAGGAAAAGTTGATCGAGCAGGTTCCCGCCAAGGCCGAGCGGCTGCAACACGGCTTGGAGCGGCTCGTCGAACGCCATGCCCGCCTGATTTACAACCCGCGCGGGTTGGGCATTTATCGTGGCTTTTCACTGCATCCGCCGGCCACCAAGTCGAATTTCCTCGACATCGCCCTGGAGCAGGAATCGCTGCTGATGCTGGGGGCGGGGACCAACAGCATCCGGCTGCGTCCTTCGCTGAGCATTACAGATGAGGAAATCGATCTGTTATTGGAAAAACTCCATCGCTGCGCCGCGTCTCTCGGTGGATAGAAAAATAAACCGCGATGCAGAGGACGCAGAGAAATTCGAAATAGGGAATCCGAAACCGGGTATTCGTCTTCTCTGCGTCCTCTGTGTCTCCGCGGTGACAAATGAATCTGAATTCGATGTGGCCGCGTCACAGCAACGACACGGGGTCCACGTCCACCGCCACGTTTTCCGCCCGGCTCAGAGCACCCTGTGCGCGGATATCCACAAAGACTTCTTGAATAGGCTCCGGCCTCGCGCAATACAACACGATCTGATTGCGATAATGCCCGGCAATCCGCTGGATCGCGCACGGCATCGGCCCCCTCATGTCGATCGGACCCGACGCCTTGCCCATCGCCTCGGTCAGGCGCTCAGCCAAGTCGCCGCAAATTGTATGTAATTTCTCCTGCTCCTGGTGGCGGATGATGATCCGCGCCAATCGCGTGAACGGTGGCAACCCCACTTCCTTGCGATTGGGCAGTTCCATTGCGGCAAACGCCTCGTAATCGTGCCGCAGCGCCGCCCGGATCGTCGGGTCGTCCGGCATGAAGGTCTGAAGCACGACGCGTCCCGGGGCATCGCCACGCCCGGCCCGCCCCGCCACCTGCGTGATCAATTGAAACGTGCGCTCCGCCGCGCGGAAATCCGGCAACGCCAGCGCCGTGTCCCCGCTGATCACCCCCACCAGCGTTACGTTGGGGTAATCCAATCCCTTGGCGATCATCTGCGTCCCCAGCATGACTTGAATCTCGCCGTTGCCGAAGCGCGCGAGCGTCGCCTCATAATCTTTCGCGTTGCGCATCGAATCGCTGTCCACACGCGCATACCGCACGCCCGGCATCTTGTGCGCCAATTCCTCCTCGACGCGCTGCGTTCCCAGGCCAAAAAGGCTCAGCTTTTTGCCGCAGGCGGGGCACTTCTCCGGCAAAGGGTTCACTGCCAGGCAATAGTGGCAATGCAGTTGGCCGGTGTGCACTCCCTCGGCATGGGTCGCATTTTTCGCGTGCGCCTCGGCCGAGCGATGATACGTCATGGTCGTGTCGCAGTATTTGCACTGAATCGCCTCCGTGCACGAGGAGCAGTAGACGAAATTGGAATATCCCCGGCGATTAAGCAGCACGATCGCCTGCTGACCGGCGTCGATCGTATTCTTCAGCAGCCGTTCCAACCGCTGCGAGATCAGATGTACTCCTCGGCGCATGCGCCGCTCCTGCCGCATGTCGACCAACTCCACCGTCGGCAGGGCCAACTGCCTCACGCGATTGGGCAGCGACAGGTAGTGATACGTTTTGCCGGAATCGCCACCGCCATCGCCGGCGCGCCTGCTTTTCCAATACATCTCCAGTGACGGCGTCGCGCTACCGAGCAAAATCGGCACTCCTTCGATCTGCGCTCGCTTGATCGCGACGTCGCGCCCGTGAAATCGCGGCGCCTGGTCCTGTTTGTAGCTGGCGTCGTGCTCCTCATCGACGACGATCATCCCGACGTTGGGCATCGGCGCGAAAATCGCCGAGCGGGCCCCCACCACCACATCCGCCCCGCCCGAATTGATCTGTTGCCAGAACCGGTGCCGCTGCGCGGCGCTGAGCCCGCTGTGCAGGACCGCCACGCGCTTGAAGCGTCCCATGAACCGCCGCACCGTCTGGGGCGTCAGCGCGATTTCCGGCACCAGCACGATCGCGCCTTTGCCTTGCTTCAAAATCTCCGCGATGCTCTGCAGGTAAAACTCGGTCTTCCCGCTCCCCGTGACGCCGTGCAAAAGATGAACACTGAATCCGCCGCCCGACACCCGCGGGGCCAACTCGTCGAATACTCGCTTCTGGTCCACGTTCAATTCCAGCGGCATCTGGTCGGCCGCGCCCGGCAGAATTCCCTCCATCATGCGCGGCAAATCCACTTCCGTCCGGATCGTAATCAGCCCCATCTGCGCCAGTTTCCGAATCGTCGGCGGTTTGGTCCCCGACTCCCCTGCCAGCCGAACCAGCTCGATCCCCTGATCCTTTTCCAATTGGAGCAATCGCGCCAGGACCGACCTCCGCTTGGGCGCTTTGATCGTCTCCAGGATCGTCTGAATTTCCGACGGGTCCTTCGCCAGGCGCACCACGTTGCTGTACCCCAGCCCGATCCGCTTCTTCACCGATGATGGAATCACCGTCTCCAGCACCACGCCCAGCGGCGTCGCGTAATACCGGCTCATCCATCGCGCCAATTCCATCAGCCGCGGCATCACCAGCACGCGATCGTCTTCGATCCCCAGCAGATTTTTGATCTTCGGGTACTCGCTGGTCGGATGGATCGAAACGACATACCCATGCGTCGGATGATTCCCGCGCCCCAGCGGCACCCGCACGCGCTGGCCCACCTGAACGTGCGCGGACAGCCTCGACGGGATCGAATAATCCAACACCCGATCGATTCCCTGCTCCAACGCCACTCCCGCGAATGGCCCCGCGCGCGGCCCCGACGCTTCGGGAGGCGGCTCCAAATGCTCAAATAATGTCGAGCGGTCATTCACCATATCGCACTCTACGCATCAAACGATTGTTAGGCAAATGTACGGGCACTTGCTTGAATGAGCCGGTTGAACCCTCCGCGCGAACTGGGGCGGCAATAATGAATCTGAATTCCGGCTTTGTGATTTCTGATTTCCCCCCCTCTCCGGTAAACTCCGCCCCACCTATGGAAGAGGCGTTTGCGGAAATGGCTCATCATGTCGATGATCGTGTCTTTGGAAAATGGGTGATCGGATTCTGGCGGCCTCATGGGTTTCGCGCCCGCGTCGCCCTGATTCTGGCCGCCACCGTTTGTGCCCTCATCTTCACCCTGGCTGCCCAGTGGCTTCGCTTGCCTCCCCTGCCCGGCTTTGACGGCTCGCTCCTTCTGGAACCCTCGCCGCTGACCGCCATCCTCGGGGTTGGTGTCCTCCTGCTGTTGACCACTCTGGTCGCCACCATTCTTGCCGGCGCCGTTCGGTTTGAGGCCGGATTCTTCGCCGCTTCGATGGGCATGCTCACCCTCTCTCTTCGCGCCGGGACCTCGCGATCGGTCATCTTTGAATCCGGCGGCTCGGGCTCGGTCTATTTCAAGCTCAGCTTTGAATTGCTTCTGCTGGGTCTTTTTCTCATCGCCGACTGGGCGCTGCTCTGGATGCTCGCCCGGATTCAGCACGCGAATGCGGCGTTGATCGACGAAAAAAACCACGAGGATTCCGATCATTCTCCTTTTTTCGGCCGGCTGGCCGCCATCGCCACGCAGGTCGTCGCCACGGCTATTATTCTGCTGTTTCTATGCCAGTCCGAGGCGAAGAACCAGGTGCTCGCTTCCGTTGGCGTCGCATCGATCGCCGGCGCGCTGGTGGCCTATGTCGCTTTCCCGGCTCGCCCCAGCATTTGGTTTTGGACAGGCCCGCTGATCGTCGGCATGATCGGCTATCTCATCGCGGCCCTGGGGCACGACAACGGCATCGCCATTGGGTTCCCCTATCAGGGCACGTTCTCCGCGCTGGCGCGTCCCCTGCCCATCGACTACGCCAGCACCGGCCCCGCCGGCGCTATCCTGGGCTACTGGATGGTCCGCAAGGCTCCCCACGCCGATTCGGAATAGACAACGTCATCCGATGATCGTGAACGCCCCGAACATCACGAGCCAGACGACGTCTAAAAAGTGCCAATAGAGCGCGGCATTTTGCACCCCGAAGTAATTTTCATGGTCGTACCGCCCATGCCCGGCCCGCGCCGTCACGATCCCCATCGCCACTACCCCTCCGATCACGTGCAGGGCGTGAAGCAGGATCAGACAGAACACCAGCCCGTACATTCCCATTCCGCTGCCCACCATCCTCCGATGCTCCGCCAGGATCTCCCACAGGCAGGGAAACTGGATCACCAAAAACGCCACCGCCAGCCCCAGTGTGATCTTCAGCTGCCTCATCATCTGGCCCAGGCGCTCCAGCCGAACGCTCATCAGCGCCTGATGAATGGTGAAGCTCCCCGCGATCAGCACGACCGTGCTCGCCCAGGTCCCGCGAGGCAGATGCACCGGACCTATCTTGGCGTGCCCAAATGTCCCCGTGCGGATCAGCACATACAGTATCATCCCCGAGACGAACAGCATCGTCAGCGAAGCCAGGAACAGCCACATCCCCAGCGCCGCCGGACGGCGGCGCGGGTCCTGCAAATAATCCGAAGCTCCAATCTGAAAAGGCATCGATCGCTCGGAGTTTCGCCACCCACGCGCACATCGCCACGGGTTTTAAGATGCTTCCGTTCAGATGATTCTAGGCCGGCGTGCTGGACTAAGGCGTCATCCGCGCCTGTGGAGTCGTTTTGAGAATCGGCTGGTAGGTGTGCGAATCCAGCAGCGCCAGCCCGATGAACAGCGCAACGAAGAAAAACGCCGCGATCAGAGCAATCGCATTGAACGGGCTGTCCCAGCGAAGGTGCATGAAATAAAGCGCCACCAGGCTGCTCTTGATCACCGCGACCCCCAGCGCCACCCAGATATTCGCCTGCCCCAGGTTGATGCGCGACACCGAGTATGTGATCACCGTCAGGACCAACAGCGCGAAATAGACCCCCAGCAAAATCTTGGGCGAAACCGCGTGAACCTCATGCCCATCCTCCGCATGGTCCACGGGCGCCGGAGCATCGGGAAAATGCGGCGTTTGATGTTCAGCATGCGATTGAGTCATAACTCACCTTCAGATCGATCCATCACCGAATCAAATACAACAGCGGAAACAAAAATATCCAGATCAAGTCCACCAAGTGCCAATACAACCCGACGAGATCCACCGGCGTGAAATATTGATCGCTGAATTCACCCTTGCGCGCCCGCACAAACAGCCATGCAATCAATCCCATCCCGACCAGCACGTGAATTCCGTGCAATCCCGTCATCAGAAAATAGCAGCTGAAAAACGTGTTCACGTTCCACTGATCGTGGTCCGAAAGCTCCCGATACCGCTCGACGCGGAGCTTGTCTTCCTCCGCGGGCGAGACCTTGCCGCCTTCCGTATTTTCGGCGGTGGTGTTTTCCACGGCCATCCCCGTCGGCCCGTTATACCGCGGTTGAATCTTGCTGATGTCCAGTCCCGCGTTGGCGTCCGTGAGGCTCGCCCCGGTGTCCGGAGGCGAAGGCAGGGATGTCGCCTGCTTCGTCGGCTGCGCCGGCGGCGCGGCAGGCTCCACTCCCTTATATTCGTCGTTGTATCGATTCATGAAGCCGACAAACACATGCTCATCCCACTTGGCGGTATACTCGATCGTCTTGACGACCATGAACCCAAGGGCGCCCAGCCAGGTCAAAATCAGGCACACCTTCAGCAACTTGATCTGATTGAGCTGCGCCGCTCGGACTCCCCAGGCCATCGTCAAGCTGCTGGTAATCAGGATGAGGGTGTTGAGCGCTCCCAATTTGACGTTCAGATAGTTTTCCGCGGCGAACGAGAAGACCAGCGGGTGATTGTGGCGATAGATCGAATACGCGCAGAACAATCCGCCAAACATTAGGACTTCAGTCGCCAGAAACACCCAGATTCCCAGCTTCGCCGAGAAATACTGCTGCTCGGGCGTATCGAAGTGATGCGCCAGGTGGGGATTGTGCCCGTGCCCGCCGTGGCCGGCGTCAGGAGGGTGCGATGCTGCGTCGGATGCCGTCGTCATTGCGTTGTTTCCGATTGAGTGCTCAATCCCTCCGGCTTAATGCGAGACCGCCTTACTGTGCCCGGGCGCTGCCACCGGAGGCGCTCCCGGACGCTTGACCCATCCCTCCACCGGCCCTTTGTATTCCCAGGCGCCCAGGTTGTATGGGTCGTCCGCGACCGGCGCGACCGAGAAATTATCGTGCGGGGGCGGCGAGGGCGTATGCCATTCCAGCGTGTTGGCGCCCCAGGGATTGGCCGATGCCTTGCGGCCTTTGCGCGCTCCATGCAGCCAGTTCAATCCCACGGTGATCAGCCCCGTCGCCATCACGTACGCGCCCATCGTTGATAAACGATGATACAACTGGAATTCAATCGGATAGGTCGCCCATCGCCGCGGCGAGCCGTGCGACCCCATCACAAATTGCGGGAAGAACGTCAGGTTAAATCCGATGAAGATCACGATCGCCGCGATCTGCCCCACGCGCTCGTTGTACATCCTGCCGGTGATTTTGGGGAACCAGTGATAGATGCCCGCCAGGAACGCGAAGAGCGTGCTGCCCATCATCACGTAATGGAAGTGCGCCACGACGAAATACGTGTCGTGCAGCGGGACATCCACCGCCAGCGCCCCCAGGAACAGGCCCGTCAGCCCGCCGATGGTGAACAGCAGGATAAACCCGAGAGCAAAGAGCATCGGCGTCGTGAATCGGATCGAACTCTTGTAGAGCGTCCCCAGCCAGTTGAAGACTTTCACCGCCGAGGGAATCGCCACCGAGAATGTCAGCAGGCTGAAGATCGAGTTGGCCAGGTTGGACTGCCCGCTGGCAAAGAGGTGATGCCCCCAGACGATGAATCCGAGCAGGGCCAAGGAGATCGAACTGACGGCAATGAAGTTGTACCCGAAAATATGCCGCCGGCTGTGCGTCGCGATCACGTCGCTGATGACGCCCATCGCCGGCAGAATCATGATGTAGACCGCCGGATGCGAGTAGAACCAGAAAAAGTGCTGATACAGCACCGGGTCCCCGCCCAGCAGGGGATCAAATATTCCCACGTGCAGCGTGCGCTCCGCCACCAACAGCAGCAGCGTGATCGCCAGCACCGGCGTCGCCAGGATCTGGATGATGCTCGTGGAATAAAGCGCCCAGAGGAACAGCGGCATCCGGAACCAGCTCATCCCTTTGGGCCGCAACACGTGAACCGACGTCACGAAATTCACGCCCGTCAGGATCGAGCTGAATCCGAGAATAAATGCCCCCAGCGTCGCGGGGATCACGCCGTCTTCGGCCCTGGCCGTGCTATACGGGGTATAAAACGTCCAGCCGGTATCGAGCCCGAACCCGCCGGGGATATGCCATCCAAATGCCGCCCGCAGTACGCCGCCCAGCAGCACGTAGGTGAAGAAGAGCGCCCCCAGGAAATAGATGTAAAGGCTCAGCAGGTTCAGCCGCGGGAAGGCGACGTCCTTGGCCCCCAGCATCATCGGCAAAATGAAATTCCCCAGAATCGCCGGAATCGCCGGGATCATGAACATGAACACCATGACAGCCCCGTGCAGGCTGAACATGTTGTTGTAATAGAGCCTCGCGCTGTCGGAGTGAACATTGGTCCACAAAAACGTGCGCAGCAGCACCGCGAACGTGCCGCCCAAGGCAAAGGCGCTGAGCACCACTGCCATGTACATCAAACCGATCCGCTTGTGATCCAGCGACAGCGCCCACGACTTAAAGCCGCGCGAATGCGTCAGGTAGTTGTCGCCCGGGGGCGCCGGCTCATGCCTGCCCACCATTGGAACGTCTATTGCTGACATACGTCATCTCCCAAACGAACCTTCATCTCCCGTACAAATCTTCAATGCGCTAACGAACCGGCTGAAGGCGCTGTGGCGGCCGAGGTGCCGGTCGTCGCCTGCGTCGTCGGCGCGGGATGATAGTATTTACTACGCGACTTAATGAACGCAATAATATTCGGCACATCGGCGTCCGTGATCAAGCCTACCGAAGTCGTTTGCGGCATCATCGGCTGGAAACCTGGCAACGGTTTGGAATTCGGATGCGTGATCACGTAGGCCAGATATTCCTCATCAGCAAGCACGGTGGTCCCATCCGCCAGCTTGACTTGGCTTCCGAATAGATCCTGCCACGTCGGACCTTTCCCCGCCGTTCCATCGATGCTGTGGCACTGATTGCAGCCGCCGGTCACTTCCCAGATTCGACGCCCGCGCGTTACTGGGTCCATGCTTCCCACACTCGCCTTCCTAAGCCATTCATAAAATTGGTCCTTGGGCATCACGATGACATGTTTGCGCATCATCGAGTGGTCCTGACCACAAAATTGCGTGCAAAACACGTCGTATGTGCCGACCTGAGTTGCCTCAAACCAAATCTTGTTGTAACGGCCCGGCACAACGTCCTTCTTGACACGAAACGCCGGGATATAAAAACCGTGGATCACGTCTTCACTGTTTAAAATCGTTTGAATCGGCGTGTCGACCGGTATGTACAGGTCACCATCCACGTATTGATTTGGATATCGGAACGCATACGACCACATGTGGGCCGACACCACCACTTCATACGGCTCGGGCGGCGGCACTGCCAAGTGCAGGAAATCCTTGAAGCCGTAATAGAAGATCACAACCACGATCACGGTCGGCACAAATGTCCAGGTCAACTCCAGCGCCGTGTTGTGCGCCGGCGCCTCGCCGGGATCAAATCCTTCCCGGTAGCGATACTTCCAGGCGAAGACCACGAGCAGGATCAGGATCAGGAAAAAGAAAAAGACGCAGGTCCAGAGAATCCCGTAAAACAGATTGTCCACTTCCGGCGCAATGGTGGACGCCTGCGGCGGCATCCAAAAGTTGCCCCAATCCGCCAGAATGTTCATGGTTCCTATCATGTCTGTCATCACTTCGCCGGCTCGTGAGCCTCTTTGCCCATCACCAGGGTTCGCAGCCGGCCTTCATGCCGGAACATCCAAAACAGCGCTCCACCCAGGGCCAGCACCGTCAGCGCCCCGGTCAATCGCATCAATTTGATCGCCGTCATCGCGTACTTGCCCGTGATCACGTCATAGCTGCAAATCAGCAGTACGATCTGGTCCGCCGTCGATCCGATCTTGCCCGCCGACGCTTCCACCAGCGACAGCTTGAGCGTCTGCGGCTCGACATGAACGCCGTATAGATATCGGGAAATCTTCCCATCGGGGGTCAGCACCATCAGCACCGCCGGATGAGCGTATTGCCCCTCTTGCGGCAGCTTGTTGTATTGAAAACCGACCGCCTGCGCCAGTTGATCGATGTTGTGCTGCAAGCCCACCAAACAGTGAAATCCGCTGCCCGAGCCCGGCTTGTCGTATTCCTGGATAAAGCTCTCCCGCTTCATCGCCGCCAGGTCGGGCGACTCCGAGGGATTGATGCTCACAAACACGAAGCTGAAATCCGTCCCCGCGTCCAGCGACATTTTCTTGGCGCCGTCGACCAGGTCCCGCGAGATCACGTCGCACAGCTTGGGGCAATCGTAATACCCCAATTGCAAAATCACCGGCCGGCCCGTCTGGAAAAAATCGCTCAACTTCACCGTCTTGGCCTTCTCGTCGAAGAATTCCAGGTCCATCGGAACCCGGGAATTCAAATGTTCCTTGACGCCGACGTTCCGGTATTCCGCCGGAACCTCCGTCCTGGGCGCATCCGCGCGCGCCAGCGATGCGCGCCAGAGCGGCATCGCCGCGACCAGCGCCATCATCCAGCGAAATTGAATCAGCCACCGCGTCATTGCTTTACCGATTCGTCGTCTCGTCCGATGGCCCTGTCGTCGGCGGATGAAACCGCGTATCGGCCATGATCTTCATCGCGTCGGCGATTGGAATCGCCACCGTCCCGGTCTTCTTATCGATCCAGCGATACGTGTTGATATTCGCCGTTTGGTCGGTCTTCAATCCATCGAGCCAGGTGTTATGAAACTCCTGGGCTTTGGCGGCGGCCTCGGCTTGCTCTTCGTCCTGATACCACGCCTGCACGCCGATGACCGTCACCAGCAGCATGATGCCCGAGACGATCCCGATCGTCACAATCAGCGGAACATTCACTTCCTGCTTAAACGCCACGGTCAACCTCGAGTTCTTCAGACATTCTCACACATCAAACATTCTCAAACGCCAGCGAAGCCGCCAGGCGCGGATCCTGGAGCGGCCTCAGCGAATCGTGCGCCGCCCTTCTCAGGACGGTCGCCACGAATACGCCGCCGATTCCCAGGAATATCGCCAGGTCCATCAAACCAATGCCCACGCGGGTGTCATCCATTTCCGGCTTGATCACCCACTGCATGTCGATCCAGTGAAACACCAGCAGCCACACCGCCCAGAACGAAAGCGATTTCAAATTCCGCTTCACGTGCCGCGAAAGCAGCCCGGCAAACGGAATCAGGATATGCCCGAATAGGATCATCAGCGTCACGGCCGTCCAGGCGTTCTGCGCATGCACGGCAGTTGTCGCCCCGCGCCGCTGAAACCATTGAATTTCATCCGAAAGATCGCCGTACCATTGGAGCATGTACTGGTCGAACGCAATGTACCCGAAGAAAAACACGAATCCGAACAGCCATTTGCCTAGGTCGTGATAATGCTCGACGGTCACGCTCTCTTGCAGAAACCCGCGTGATTGCAGAAGCCGCACGATCAGGATGATCGACGCGAAAATGGAGATCGTGCTGCCGGCAAAGATATAAACGCCGAAAATCGTGCTGTACCACTGCATGTTCAGCGTCATGATCAGGTCCCATGCCGCCAGCGTCACGGTCAGCCCGAACAGGATCATCGCGATCGGCGCCAGCCGCTGCATTCGCAGGGTCAGATTGATATCGCCGTTCTGGTCCTGCTTGATCGATTGCTTCCAGTACCACACCCCCAGCCACGACCAGATCGCGAAATACGCGACAATCCGCCCGATGGCAAATCCCTCGCTCAGATAAGTCTGCTTGAACCACAGTGCCGGGTCCGCATTGATCGCATGTTGTCCAGTCATGGACGCCCAGGGATAGACGTCGCCGTTCCAAAGCACGATCGATACCACCATGGGCGCCCCCAGTGCCGCCATCACGGGAAGCGACGACGCCAGCCATTCGGCCACGCGACGCACATTCACGCTCCAGCCCGCTTTGGTCAGGTGCTGAAGGATCGTGAAAAACAAGCCTCCCAGCGCGATCGTCAGGAAAAAGAAATACCCCGCCAGGTACGCGAAAAAGAATTGCCGGAACCGGTCGTCCTTGGTGTATCCCAGAATGACGGCGGTAATCATGCCCACCGCGCCGCATGAAATCGCGCCCATGTAGAGCGGCCACGCATCCGCGCGGAGGTCCAGCCTCTCGGCTTTCTCGCTCGAATTGGTCCCTTGCGTTGCCACGATCCATTCACTCCAAATCTGTAATCTGTTCTAATTCTAATGATCCTGCAATGCCGACCGCTTATCCGGCGGCACTACGCGCTCGGGAGCTCGCTGACTGAATTGCAGCGTCCGCACGTACGTCACGATTGCCCACCGGTCCGCCGGCGAAATCTGCGACCCATAGCTGGGCATGCTGCGGATTCCATTGGTGATTGTGTTGAAAATTTTGCCGTCCGGTTGGATTCGAATCGGGTCCGCCGTCAATGTCGCTGCCGGCGTCCAGGTAATGTCCGTCGCCCCATTGCTCCTCAATTCCAGGGCCCGTTGATTCACTGGCCCTCGCCCCGACCCATCCAGCCCGTGGCAGACGTAGCAATAGATATTGAATCGCTCCTGGCCCCGTTTGATCACCGCCGCCAGATGCTCGGGCGTGTTAGTGAATTGCGGCGGCATGTCAAAATATCTCACGGTCCATTTCCCGTCGGCGCCCAGCACGCGCTCAAATCCCTGATAAAACTGAACGTCTTCTTCCAAATCATTGCGCGCCACGGTCCCGGGAATCCGGGGACGGGCCGCCCGTATATCAGCGAACAGCGGATTGCTCTCCTGCTCCCGGAACTTGGGCTGCTTGCCCATGTCCTGCATAATGGATATTCGGGGCTCCGGTGAGGTCGATACCCGCGCCCGAGCGATGATCGCCAGCGGCAGCCATGTCACCACCACGCCGATCAACGCCAACGCGATCATCCAAAACGGCGGCCGCGGCAGCGGCGGCATCGGCAATTGCGCCGGCGCATCCGCAGGCATCTCACCGCCATGACTATGTTCACCATGCTCTGCCATCAACGCCTCATGCCCTTTCATGGGCACATCGTTCAATCTTCGATCGTCTCGACAGCCTCGGCTCCCGCCGATTTCAGAAAATCTCCCGCCCCCGCCTCGCCAAACTTCGCATCCGATGCGTCGATCCAGATGAAAAATTTATCGTTGGTCACTCGCCGAAACCGCTCGCTCTTGAAGATCGGGTTGTAAAGCGTCGGCAATCGGTTCAGCGCCAGCATCCCAAACACCGCCGTCAGCGCCGAGAGCAGCACCGTGCACTCAAAAATGATCGGAATGTTCGCCGGCAGGCTGAAAAGCGGCTTGCCGCTGACCAGATATGGATAGTCGTACGCGTTGCAGAACCACTGGAGCAGCAGTCCCCCGCTTAGCCCGGTCAACCCGCCGCCCAGCACCAGCCAGGGCAAAATGGTCGGCCGTATTCCGATCACCGCGTCGATTCCATGGATCGGAAACGGGCTGTGCACATCCCATACCTTGTATCCCGCGGCTCGGACCTTCCGCGCCGCATTCATCACGCCGTCGACATCCGAGAATTCTCCCAGCATCCCGACCACGCGCGGCGCGGGCGCTTCAACAGCTTCCTCATGCAAGCCGACATCATGTGTTTGCGTCGTCATAAACGCCTCGACTATCTCATTCTTCTAGCGATTGGCCATTCGCGGCGCGTCGTGGTCCGGGTCGTGATGCTCGTCCGGCCGGTAATCCGTCCGATGCGAGTCCGGCCCATGTGATCCATGCGCGTGCGCCTGCGGCATCGTCGTCTTCACTTCCGCCATCGCCACCGTCGGCAAAAACCGGCAGAACAGCAGGAACAGCGTCATGAACAATCCAAAGCTTCCCGCTAGCGTGCACAAATCCACCCAGGTCGGCCAGTACGCGTGCCAGCTCGACGGCAGAAAATCACGCGTCAGCGACGTGATGATGATTTCAAACCGTTCAAACCACATCCCCGCGTTGCCGAACATCGCCACGGTCCACAGAATCCACATGCTGGTTCGGCATTTCTTGGACCACATCAATTGAGGCGCCACGACGTTGCAGAACATCATCGTCGCCCAGCTCCACGCATACGGGCCCATCGCCCGATTGTGGAACGTGAACCACTCGTGCTTGTTCCCGCTGTATCCAGCGACGAAGAATTCCGTCATGTAGGCGTAACCCACGATCATGCTCGTCGCCAGCATGATCTTCGCCATGTTGTCCATATGCCGCAGGGTAATCAGGTCCTTAAGTCCGAAGAGCTCACGAGCCGGCACCGCCAGGCAGATCACCATCGCAAACCCGCCGAAAATCGCCCCGGCCACGAAATATGGGGGGAAAATCGTCGTATGCCAGCCCGGAATCTGCGACACCGCAAAGTCAAAGCTCACCACCGAGTGCACCGACAACACCAGTGGCGTCGCCAGCGCGGCCAGCAGCAGATAGGCCCGCTCATAGCGGTGCCAGTGCCGCGCCGATCCATTCCATCCCAGCGCGAAAATCCCGTAGGCGATCTGCCTGATCCTCCCCTTGCTCCGATCCCGGAACGTCGCGATGTCCGGCACCATGCCCACATACCAGAACAACAGCGACACCGTCGCATACGTTCCGACCGCGAATACATCCCAAAGCAGCGGCGAGCGGAACTGCGGCCACAAATCCATCTGGTTGGGGATCGGGAACAGCCAATACGCCAGCCAGGCACGGCCAACGTGAATTCCCGGGAATGTCCCCGCACAGATGACGGCAAAGATCGTCATCGCCTCGGCCATCCGGTTGATACCCGTCCGCCAGTTCTGCCGGAACAAGAACAGGATCGCGCTGATTAGCGTTCCCGCGTGACCGATTCCGACCCAGAACACGAAGTTGACGATTCCGAATCCCCAACCGACCGGCTGGTTGTTTCCCCAAACGCCGACGCCCGTAAGGATCAGGTATCCGATGCATCCGCCAAACAAACCGAGCAGCCCCAGCGAAATCACAAACGTCACGTACCAGGCCAGCGGCACTTTCCCTTCCGCCACGTGCGCCACCGTCTGCGTCACGCCGGCAATGTCCTTGCCCCCCACCACCAACGGCGCGCGAAAACGCGGATCGTCCGTCGTGTTGTCGGCATTGCTCTGCCGCGCGATCTCAACGTAAATCTCGGATGGAATCGTCGCCATGACTACCCTGTTAACGCCTTCCACTAAACGCTAATCAATCCGGTTCTTAAACCGGATTGCTGATCTTCGCCAGATACCGCATCCGCGGCCTGGTGCTCAGTTCGGACAATAAGTCATACGCCCGGTTGTTCTTGTGCAACTGCGACACCTTCGAGCTGGGGTCCTTCAAATCTCCAAACGCGATCGCCTGCGTCGGGCACGCTTGCTGGCATGCTGTCACGACGTCGCCGTCCACGAGCTCTTCGCCCGCGTTGCGCTTGACGATCTGTGTATTGTGAATCCGCTGAATGCAGAACGTGCACTTTTCCATCACCCCGCGCATCCGCACGGTCACTTCCGGATTAAAGCTCATCGCCCGGACCTTGTTCACCTGTTCCAGTTGCTGCTGGTCCGGAATGTTCAGGTACGGGACCGGATATTTGTCGTGCCGCGGGTCCTGGCTGTGCCAATCCAGATAGTTAAATCGCCGCACCTTGTACGGACAATTATTGCTGCAATAACGCGTCCCAACGCAACGGTTGTACACCATCACGTTTATCCCTTCCGTTTCGTGCATGGTCGCGCCCACCGGGCAAACCTGCTCGCCAGGCCCGTTCTCCACCTGCTGGCCCGTC